>JBDNRM010000011.1:0-23055 GCA_047718615.1 Bacillus sp. (in: firmicutes)
ACAAAGGCTTTCAGCCGTAGAGCAAACCACCCGTTATCACGGGTGGTTTTGATTATGACGGAGAAGAGGACCATCTTGCGTTAGAAGTAACAAAAGATAATAATCAAATCCATAGATATCGCTATTACCAATGGGATAATACAGGAAAAGTAGTTGGAATGGTAATAAAAGATAAAAACCAATCCGGCACATGGCAAACGAAGACCTACTATTTCTGGACAAATCAACGTGGTGATGTAACGAGTATTGTCGATAACAAAGGTACAGAAGTAGGTTTCTATACTTATGATGCATTTGGGAATGTGTTAAGTGAAAGTGGAACGATTGCGAAAGAGAATTCGATTCGATATGCTAGTTATTATTATGATCAGGAAACCAAGCATTATTATTTAAAAGCTAGGTATTATGATCCGCAAAATGGGAATTTCTTAGCGTTAAATCCGCATCCTGGGGATGAGGATGATCCGATTTCCCAAAATGGATATATGTATGCAGGGAATAATCCGGTATTGCAGGTAGATCCAGATGGAGATTTTTTCTGGTTAACAGTTAATGTTGGTTTTGCAGCTTATGATGGTTATAAAGCATATAGAGCTGGAGGTTCAGCTGCGAAAATTGCAGGAGCTGCTGCATTAGGACTTGCTGGTGGTTCGAGATATAAAGCAGCAAAAAAAGTAGTTTCTATTGCATACCAAAGAAGAAGTGCTGTTAAAAAAGATTGGGCAGCTGAAAGAGCGATGATAGCTAGGACAGGTAAAGGAACAAGAAATTGGTCTAATAAGAGAAAACAACAAATATTAGAAAAAAGTAAAGCAAAGGGTTTCATGGACATCATATCAATAGTGTAAAGGCATATCCTCAATACGCTGCAAACCCTAACAATATTAGATTTGTTACAAGAAAAGAACATTTACGATTACACGGAGGGAACTGGAGAAACCCTACTAGAGGCAAATTTATAAGGAGGAACTAAATGTATTTGAAATTACTATTAAATCATTTGGATAAATATAAAGAGTTAGGCTATAAAAAAACTCCTTATTCGTATCAGTATAATTTAAAAAGGGAAATATTAGGTGATAAAATTTACGATCATTACATTTATAGAGGACTAAATTCAAGTGAAATAGAAAACTTAAGTTCAAAACTAGTTATTCCAAACGGATATCAAGAGTTTTTACAAGAAGTTAATGGGGTTATTTTTTTTGAAGGGGAGATATCCTTATTTGGTAGAAATCATCTTGTAAAAGGTATGTCGAGAGATGAACAAACGCAACAACCTAAAAATATTATTGAAGAAAATGAATATGCTACTTTTAATAAAGGTGAATATTTACTGATTGGTGAATCTTATGAAGAAGAAATTTATTTGATAGATAAAAAAAGCAACAATACTTTAGCTGTATCATTAAATACTCAGGAAGTCATTGGTGAGTTTTATAACTTTCCATCTTTCTTGGAATATCTGTTAAACAAATTTTTATTATAAGATAATTATATTACATCAATTTAGTCTTATTTGAGGTGACATAAAATGGAAAATATATTAGACTCTTTATTTTTTAAGATAGAAGCCTACGGAAATGAACAAATTGAAATAAGCATTGATGAACTAAATGTAATTTTTTTGACCCGTTCTGAATTCGAGGAAGGACAAACTGGATTTAGGTTTGATTTAGAGGGAAACTCATTAATTGGTGATTCAGATGGTTCATGGAAAAAGAACTGGTATGTAATAGGGTTTGAGGAAGATATAGGTGATCCTATTATTATAGATATCACTAGTGAAGATTCTCCAATTATGATTGCGGAACATGGTACTGGAGAGTGGCAACCAAAAAATAATCTCTCAAAGTTTAACGGCCTTTTTAAAGAATAAAATTTAAATTGTTTAGCCATCCAAATACGTAACTTTGGATGGCTTTTTAATAATTTTTCATTATTGATTTTGAAATGCAATTTAAATAAATTTGAAGATTTTAACAAATGTAACTTATAATATATAGTAGATATAGATTGGAGGAGTTGTAATGAAGAAAGTATTATGGGAGAGAAAAATGTTAAAAAATTCGGATGGCATATGGACGTTATACTAGCAAAAGAATACGATAATATTCATGCCAATTATCATACAAACGGGGTAAAAGAGAATTTTAATCATATGGATTTCCAAATTGTCCTTAGTATAGATCCAGAAGTGGCTAATAATATATTTTTCACATTAGTTGATGAAATTAATAAAGGGGGGATTTTGAGGAAGGGAAAATATATTCACAAATAATTGAGGGTTATAATGTGACATTTAAAAAGTTTAAGGAACTAGATAGGTATGTGCTAAGATTACTTTTGCCTGATGAAAATGGAATTCTTCCAATTGAAAGTAATTGCGATAAATACTACAAAGCTCAATTAGATGTTTTTTGAATTTAAAAAGTTAACTGTAAACAGTCACTTTATTTCCTCTCAAAAACTATTATTTTTTTAAAATTCCTCCAGAAAGTTCCTTATACTTATCTGATTTAATATGCTAAATTTTTTTCAGATTAGTGAGAGAGGGTTTTTATGATTATTTTTCATGATTTTGGTATTGATTTGATAGGGGTTATTGCTTGTGCAGCTGCATTTGGTGGTTTAGCGTTTTACTTCCCTATGGTTGGTGCAGTACTAGACTTAGGCTGTGTTATAGCATTTAATGCAGGTTGTTCTACTTCTATTCATTAGTTATAAGTAAAAAACAGGCTTATGCCTGTTTTTTTTTCAATAAAGACTTCAAAAGCATTATATAAATAAGTGAAATCAATATATAACACAATAAATAATACAAAGAAAATTTGTCAATATCATTTTTTATTATTGTACGTATAGAAAAAAAAGCTAGTGATAGTGATAATAAAACAGTTCGGCAAACTATTATCATTTTTTTTAAATAAGTTAACATTTTATCATCCCAAATTATTTTATTGTTATTATATATAAATACCAAATTACTTACAATAAAACATATTATGAATGGCAAAGAAGATGAAATATTAATATTTCCAAATAAAATCGGTATAGAAAGTGCTCCTAAAGGTCCTATAGAAAAAGCTGTATAGGATTGAATTGTTGTTTTATTTGTCGGATGAGCAGTTTTAATTTCTTCACTATATTCAGATTGTATAGCAGTTGCTATACTTTTGGGAGAAAGATAGTCTTTTAATACTTCCTGTGGAATATCCTCATCTTTTTTTCCTTGTTTCGATAGTTCTATTGCATTTGCATATAGATCTGACTCTATTTCAGAAATATGCTGTTCCCTTAATTCAAAAGGTAAGCTGATTAGATTTTTGCTTAAATCATTGAGAAAAGATTTAATAAGACTGTTTGAAAAAAATAAATTTTTATCCATGATTGTTATTTTTACGTTCCCTTCTGTTCAAAGTAGTTAAAGCTTTGTAGACAACTTCATAGTCCTTTAAACGATTATGCAAAATTTCATTCCCCTCATTTGTAATTTGATAATATTTTCTTTTTGGTCCATCTTGTGACTCTTCCCAATAAGTAATCGCCCAATTTTTTTTAGTTATTCTACTCAATATTGGATAGATAGTTCCAGAAGGGATAGAAAATATTGGTATTTTTTTTAGAGCGTTGGTTATTTCATATCCATACATAGATTTTTGACTTATAAGGGAAAGAATTGCTATTTCGAAAACACCTTTACGTAACTGAATTATCCAATTATCATTATTTTCAATATTTTTTATTATAAATTAACCATCACTATATTTCAATCAAATATAGTGGGATTTAATTTACAAATGCGTGGTCTAATTCCACCGTCTTTAGACGGTATAAGCTTTTAGCCTTGCCGTTCGATGTCCATACTAAAAAGGTGAGGTGAAAGTATGGACGGATATCGAAAAAATGGTCATGCAGTGTATGATATTAAATTTCATGTGATATGGGTAACGAAATACAGAGATAAGGTATTATATGGTCCGATTGCCGTAAGAACACGAGAATTAATCAGGCAAGGATGTGAAGCAAGAGGAATCACCATCTTGCAAGGAAGTGTTGGAAAAGATCACATCCATTTATTATTATCCTGTCCACTGAGCATGGCCCCAAGTAAAATCATGCAGTACCTAAAAGGGAGATCATCAAGGCTTCTTCAAGATCAGTTCCCTGAGTTAAAAAAGAAATATTGGGGTCAACACTTATGGGCAAGGGGCTATTTTTGTGCCACTGTAGGAACAGTGGATGAAGAAACGATAAGAAATTATATTGCTAATCAATTTAATGAAGGGAAGGACGATATATTCAGGATTGAAGAATGAGTTTAGTCATGGTGAGTACGCTTTAGCTTAAGGTCTTTCAGAAGACTTCAGTCTTAGTTTACGACTTTAGTCGTCGACATTTATGTCCAAATCCACCTACTTTAGTAGGTGGTCGTTTAAGTACGATCCCGATGGAAACTTAACGAATGATGATCATTTTAATTATGAATATAATGATCTTGGTGCTCAAACAAGCGTAACGACTTTAGCCGCTAAAACGGAAGTAGCAAAATATGAGTACGATGAAGAAGGCTTACGAACGAAAAAAATCATTGGCACAAAAACGTATGAGTATTACTACGATGGCGAAGAGGATAATCTTGCGTTAGAAGTAACAAAAGATAATAAATACCTCTGGTCACAGTGACTACCCGAAATAGATCAAAATTTGTCGAAGTCTGTTAGATTAGAAGAATAACGAATAAATAGCAAGTGGAAAAAACAAAGGCTCCTTAAAACAGGAGTCTTTCTTTGACTATACAAAAGGAAGCGAAACACCGCCAGCCTTATCTTTTGGTTACACCTATGACAAAGCTGGCAATATTAAAACAGAAACCAGTCGAAATGGTACCGCATAATACGTTTATGATGTAAATAATCAATTAATCAAAGAAACATTGTCTAACCGTTCTACGAATGAGTTTCAATACAATAAAGTGGGCAATCGAACTAAGCTGATTCAAAATGGCACAGAAACGAATTATACGTATAATGATGGGAATCAGAATGCAACGAAAAATGGTGCTTCTTCATTTAAGTATGATCCAGATGGCAACGTAACGAATGATGATCATTTTAATTATGAATATAATGATCTTGTTGCTCAAACAAGCGTAACGACTTTAGCCGATAAAACGGAAGTGGCTAAATATGAGTACGATGAAGGAGGATTACGAACGAAAAAAATCATTGGCACCAAAACATATGAATATTATTATGACGGAGAAGAGGACAATCTTGCGTTAGAAGTAACAAAAGAGAATAATCAAATCCAAAGATATCGCTATTACCAATGGAACGATGCTGGAAAAGTAGTCGGAATGGTCGTCAAAGATAAAAATGGATCTGGAGCATGGCAAACGAAGACCTACTATTTCTGGACAAATCAACGTGGTGATGAGGATGATTCCTTAACTCAAAATGGATATACTTATGTTAGTAATAATCCAGTTAGGTATGTCGATCCTGATGAGGACTATATACAATTAATTGTATATGGTGGGATTGCGGCATATAGGGGATATAAGCTTTATAAGGGATATAAGACATAAAAAAAATTAAAAATGTCACAAAAATTACTAAAGCAGCGAAAGGAACAGGGTCGTATAACATTAAATTTGGAAATGGTTATAGATATATTGGGAAAGGGATGCTTAAAAGATCAAAAGTATTTGCGAAATCTAGAGAAAAAAAGGGAGAGGAATAAAATCTATTGTATGGAGACCTTCTAATAGCCATAGAGAAGCTTTTAAAAATGAGTATCTTGATATGAGAAAATATAAGTTTAAAAAGGGTGGAAAATTGTATAATAAAATTCACAGTCCAGGAAGAAAATATTATTGGCAAGATCATGGGAGATAGATATTAGAAAGGAGAATTTGTTATTGAAGAATAAGATAATAAAAAGTGGATCGTCTATCTATATATCTAATGAAAATTTGGAAGAGTGCCTTTATTATATAAAAGATCATTCTATAAAAAATATTATAGTTAGTGATCAATATTATACAGGTGATAATTTAGATTTTTTACTTCAATGCAAAAAGATTGAAACAATTGGTATTGATGCAGGTCTTTTAAAAAATATAGATGGTATATATAACTTAGATAACTTGAAAGAATTGTCAATGATTGAGAACGATAATAAAATTCCCATACAATTAGAACAATTTCCTCATCTAGAAATATTAAGATTGGAATGGATCCCTAAAATGAGGGGATTATCTTCTTTAAAATCATTAGAAAGGTTAGAGTTATATGGGTACAAACCAGAAAAAAAGAATTTAACTGAACTATCTGATTTACGACAATTAAAGCAACTTGTTTTAACACAGGGAAATATAAGTTCATTACATGGAATAGGCAATTTGATAAATTTGCGAGAATTACAGTTAAATTATATTCGTGCTTTAAAAGATGTAAAAGATATAAAGAGCCTTAAGTATATTAGAAAGTTAGAGATAGAATCGTGTAAAAATATTCGGAATATTTCAGAGTGCAGATATTTGAACAACTTGGAAACCCTGGATCTATTTAAGTGCGGAGATATTGAAACAATTGATTTTGTACAGAATATGGAAAACTTATCTGAATTTTTCTTTAAAGAGACAAATATTATAGATGGAAATCTGAATGCTTGTAAAAACATTAAAAGTGTTTCTTTTACAAATAAAAAACATTATTCGCATAAGGAAAAAGATTTTGAAGTTATATCATAATATAATTTCTTTACTTATATAAAGGAAGTGTGTTAAATGAAGTTTCCAAACGATGAAGATGGACAAGTGTTAAAAGAACTTTACCAATTTGGCTTGGATTTTAGTATATCGCATTTAGTTGATTTCTTTATCAGTATTCCGAATCAAGGTTACCTGGTCACAGTGACTACCCGAAATAGATCAAAATTTGTCGAAGTCTGATAGATTAGAAGAATAACGAATAAATAGCAAGTGGAAAAAACAAAGGCTCCTTAAAACAGGAGTCTTTCTTTGACTATACAAAAGGAAGCGAAACACCGCCAGCCTTATCTTTTGGTTACACCTATGACAAAGCTGGCAATATTAAAACAGAAACCAGTCGAAATGGTACCGCATAATACGTTTATGATGCGAATAATCAATTAATCAAAGAAACATTGCCAAATGGTTCTACGAATGAGTATCAATACGATAAAGTGGGTAATCGAAATGATAATGAAAGGGTTATCATTTTATTGTTTGCTTATTTTGAGGATTTATCTTTTATTTTCTGATGTTTATCCTCTTTTTTTTGATTTATCCACTTTTTTTCCTAGTTTCTCGATTATTCGACAAAATTCGCTCTTTTTCCCTGTTTTTGGATACCTGGTCACAGTGACGACCTGAAATATATCAAAATTTGTCGAAGTTTGATAGGCTAGAAGAATTTTAATTTCTGCGCCAGTACTATGTTAGGGTAGTAGTTTAATATGAGGCAGGATCCATATGCTGTAAAAGAAGAATAACGAATAAATAGCAAGTGGAAAAAACGAAGGCTCTTGAAAACAGGAGTCTTTCTTTGACTATACAAAAGGAAGCGAAACATCGCCAGCCTTATCTAGAATTTTTGGTTTTTGAGCAACCTTTTAAGAATGTTAAAGTGTGGAAGGGTTATTTTTATATTGTATATGCCTTTCCCCGCCTTGTTCTACGCTTCTTCTATTCGTTAAATTACTTTACGATATAACAGATATTGTGGGTGGCGAAATTAGAATGATATACCGGATAAATTGAGTTCTTGCCATTCGAATGAATAGACCATTAATAGAAAGGATAGCTTTGTGGCATTTAGGTATTTGGTGAAATATGTAGCGGACTAGTAAAACAAAAAGGGATAGAAGTAGATGCCTTCTTTTAGGGAAAAGTTCCTGAAAGAGGGACCTTTGTATGAGTTTGGAAGGATAGTTAGTCATCTTTATTGGCAGATTTAATTATTATTTTCGCTCTTTTTTTACTTGATCTAATACTTTTTGGGCATTTAAATGGAGTGCTTCACATAATTTATGGAATGTTGTGCCAACGATCGGTCTTTTATTTTTAACTTCAATATCTCGAATATGATTGGTGCTTATGCAACATGTTCGGCGAGATTTTCTATTGTTAGGTTTTTCACTTGTCTTGCTTGATTTTTCTCACTATTTATGATAAGAATGTTTTCTAATGATTCTTACTATCTCATCAAATGTAATTTTTCCCACTACGAAATTTACTGTTAAATCCGCTGCATCTTTTTCGTTCATTACACAAACATGTCCGTTGATGAATAAAAAATATGCCATACATGCAAATGCTGTTCTCTTATTTGCATTGTGGAATACATGATTTTTGGCAAGTGATTCAAATAAGGCCACAGCTTTTTCAAATATATCTTTATATAAGGATTCCCCAAACATAGTTTGAAAAGGGCGATTGATAGCACTATCTAACAAGTTTGGGTCTTTTACACCAATTATTTCTCCATTACTATATTTTTTTATTAGATTCTTATTGATTTTTGTTGCGATTTCAGCAGAAATATACTTCATCTTTCTACCAAATCCCTAAAGGTTTTGTCATATAATCGAAAAATAACATCTAATGCCTCTTGGTCAACTTCTTTTTCTAAATGAACATCTTGTTCTTTTGGAACCTTTTCTTCATTATTTTCATGATTACTCATTTTATCGCCCCATCATTACGAAATGTTAATTACTCTCTACCCTCAGTATAGCAAACAAAGAGGGGAATTGAAAATTCTTACTCGGGAGTAAAAATTGATGGAGTAGGTGGAGTATGGGGTCAGGTCCCTCAAAAGGACGTTTGTCTTTTGAGAGAGGACGAGCTTAGGGAGAGAACTGTCTTTCTGTTATAGCCTGATGGTTTCTTCTTTTTATTAAAGTAAAAATAAAAAGAAGGATTTTAATGTTTTTTGTAGAAAATATGTAGTGTTGTTGTTTATTCACTATGATTTCTCTGTTATAGTCCGTTTGATCCTCAGAAATTTTCCATTTCTATTTACTTTTCCCTGTAAAATGAGGTATTCATTCATCGTCATTTAAAATTCGTGTTCGTAATGATTGGAGGTAATACGTTGCCAAGAAAAAGGCGTATCTGGTTTCCAGGAGCCAGATTTCACATTACTAGTCGAGGGATTCGAAGGACTTCTTTATTTCGTGATGAGGAAGACGCGAGAGAATATCTTAGACTTTAAGAAGAGATGAAATGTTTAAAACCATTTGTTCTTCCATCTTATTGTCTTATGACAAACCACATCCATCTCCAAATAGAGACCATTCACCATCCAACTGGATCGATTATGAAATATCTCCACTCTCAATATGCCACTTACTTTAATAAAAAATATCATTTTACCGGTCATGTTTTTGAAAGTCGTTATGGTTCGGAATTAATTACTTCTTTGGAGTATGAGTTAAAAGTAAATAGATATATCCATCTAAATCCAATTCGAGTAAAAGTGGTTGCGGTTTTAGAGGATTATAAGTGGAGTAGTTATTTCTATATATATTCGTCCTCAAAAGGACCATTTAGTTAGTCCGGAAAGAATTCTCACTTATTTTCCTAAACCTCAAGTGGAAAATTATCTGAATTTTTTACATGCTAAAGAAAAAGATACGAATGTATAACCAAGCATTGTCTTACAACACAGGATGGAGAAAAGTAAATCTGCCAAAATATTTGTTTCAGAAGAAAGAAATAAAAAACGAGGAGAAATATAATGGTTATAAAAATAATGAATATTGGCTTAAAAGGGGTAGTTTATCACTATCTACAATGAAATGAAGAACAACCGTCACCCATTCTTTCACCGATGCGTCCAGCAAACCAACAATCACAAAAATGTCTATTCCCTCAAGCGTTTGCACCTCCACTTGCACACGATAATCTTCTTAGCAGGGCAGCAACTTCTCCCTGTTCATTTTCCAAAAAAATCATTAGAGAAAGAAATAACGTATGATAAAGATTTTTCTCCTATTATTGGACATGAGTTTGCCAAACTGGCATTAAAAATAGCAGCAGCGGAAGAACATCATGTTTTTATGACTGGTCCACCTGGTTGTGGAAAAAGCACTTTTTGAGCCAAGAGAACATGTTTCTTCGGGGTTATCAAGGCACTTTTTCTTTTCATTGAATATTATGAAAATGATTTTGGTGGGTCGATTTTCTTTATTATATGATAAAATAAGCAATAGGATTTAAAAGGGGAGCGAAACAAATTTGTATGAGTATATAAAAGGTAAAATAGATTTTGTTAGTCCAGAATACATAGTAATTGAGAATAATGGAATTGGCTATCAAATAAAGACGCCAAATCCCTTTTCTTTTTCTACCTTAGATAATAAAGAGATCGTTGTGTTTACATATCATTATGTAAGAGAAGATATAATCAGCTTGTATGGTTTTCGATCAAGAGAGGAGAAAGCGTTGTTTACAAAGCTGCTGAATGTCTCTGGAATTGGTCCGAAGGGTGCGCTTGCTATATTGGCATCAGGAGAGCCAGTGCAAGTAATAACCGCCATAGAGAATGAAGATGAAGCCTTTTTAGTAAAATTTCCTGGTGTGGGGAAAAAAACAGCCCGGCAAATGATTCTTGATTTAAAAGGCAAACTTCCGGATATACTGCCAGATTTCTTTCCAAATCTTTTCACTGCAGAAGAAGTGGAACAAAAGCAAAATCGCACTGCATTATTAGATGAAGCACTGCTGGCATTATCAGCGCTTGGGTATTCAGACAAAGAAATTAAAAAGATTACACCAAGTTTAAAGAAAGAACAGCTTACAACAGATCAATATATTAAATTGGCTTTACAATTACTTTTGAAATAAAACGTAAATTAGTAGACAATCATTCGTTTTATTTAAATCTTTGGATGGGAGGGAAAAAGTGATATGGAAGAGCGAATTATTTCTGGTGAGGCAGATGGGCAGGATACATCTTTTGAACAAAGCTTACGACCAGTTCTTTTAAAGGAATATATTGGACAGGATAAAGTAAAACAAAATCTAGAAATATTTATAGAAGCTGCAAGACAGCGAGCAGAATCCTTGGACCATGTCCTTTTATATGGCCCTCCAGGTCTAGGGAAAACAACATTAGCTGCTATTATTGCCAATGAAATGGGTGTTAATATTCGTACGACGGCAGGTCCCGCAATAGAGCGGCCTGGCGATTTGGCTGCAATATTAACAGCATTAGAACCAGGAGATGTTCTTTTTATTGATGAAATTCATCGACTGCCTAGATCGATTGAAGAGGTGCTGTATCCAGCAATGGAGGACTTTTGTTTAGATATCGTGATTGGTAAAGGGCCAGAGGCACGATCTGTGCGCATTGATTTACCTCCATTTACACTGGTTGGTGCAACAACTCGAGCTGGTTCCATTTCTGCCCCTTTACGAGATCGATTCGGTGTTTTAAGCAGACTAGAGTATTATAAGGAAGAGCAGTTAAAAGATATTGTGGAGCGAACAGCAGAAGTGCTGCAAACAGACATAAATAAGGATGCAGCATGGGAAATTGCCAGACGGTCCAGAGGCACACCGAGAATAGCCAATCGACTTTTGCGAAGAGTGCGGGATTTCGCACAGGTTAAAGGAGATGGCAGCATAACAAAAGAAATTTCCCATCTATCTTTAGAACTATTGCAAGTAGACCGTTTAGGTTTGGATCATATTGACCATAAATTATTAATGGGGATGATTCATAAATTTAAAGGCGGTCCTGTTGGCCTAGAAACAATAGCAGCGACAATTGGAGAAGAAGCACATACGATTGAAGATGTGTACGAACCATACCTACTGCAAATTGGTTTTATACAAAGAACTCCTAGAGGAAGGGTTGTTACCCATCTTGTATATGATCATTTTCAGTTAAATGAACCAGAAGAATAACAAGAAAAAGAAAACAGGTGACAAAATTGAAAGTAGAATTATTTGATTTTCATCTGCCGGAAGAACTAATTGCTCAAACTCCATTAGAGGATAGAACGAGCAGCAGGCTGATGGTAGTAAACAAAACAACAGGAAATATAAACAATCATACATTTAAAGATATTATTGACTTTATAAACCCGGGAGATTGTCTCGTTTTAAATGATACGAGAGTACTTCCAGCAAGGCTCCATGGGGAAAAAGAAGATACTGGAGCTCATATTGAAGTCCTTCTGTTAAAGCAGCAGGAAGGAGATCAATGGGAGACATTAGTAAAGCCCGCAAAACGAGTGAAAACTGGTACGGTCATTTCCTTTGGGGATGGTAAATTAAAAGCGGTTTGTGTAAAAGAATTAGAACATGGTGGCAGAATTCTTGATTTTCAATATGATGGAATCTTTTATGAAATATTAGAGGAACTTGGCGAAATGCCGTTGCCTCCATATATAAAAGAAGTGCTAGACGATCAAGACAGATATCAAACCGTTTATGCGAAAGAAAGAGGCTCTGCTGCTGCACCAACGGCGGGTTTGCATTTTACCGAAGAGCTATTAGAGGCATTAAAAGCAAAGGGTGTCCATATTGCTTTTATTACCCTTCATGTTGGTTTAGGTACATTTCGACCAGTAAGCGTGGAGGACGTGGATCATCATGAAATGCATGCTGAATTTTACCAAATAACAGCTGGTACGGCTTCGTTGTTGAATACAGTTAAGGAAAAGGGAGGCAGAATTATTTCTGTAGGCACCACTTCCACGAGAACATTAGAAACGATTGCGACTGCTAATAATGGAAGATTTGAAGCAAGCAGTGGGTGGACAAGTATTTTTATTTATCCAGGTTATGAATTTAAAGGAATTGATGGAATGATTACTAACTTCCATCTCCCAAAATCCACACTTATTATGCTAGTAAGCGCACTAGCCGGCAGAGAAAATATTCTGCATGCATACGAAACAGCAGTAAACGAAAGATATCGCTTCTTTAGCTTTGGGGATGCAATGTTCATACAATAAAGCCAACATAGCACATGAAAAGAAGCAAATTTCTTACGTTTCTAAGCAGAGAGTAGCCTGTATACACGAAGACTCCCGTGGGAATGCGAGAAAGACGAGAAGATAGCAGCGCAGCGAGGAGGCTCAGGCGTAGACCCATGGAAAGCGAAGTGATTCCGGCTGTGGACTCATTGAGCGTGTAAGCAACCCTTTTTTTTAGGGTAGCCTAATGAAAAGATGATAACTAAAGGAGAACAATAAATTGACAGCAATTCGTTACGAATTTATTAAAACATGTAAACAAACAGGAGCAAGATTAGGAATCGTACATACCCCCCACGGCTCCTTTGAAACACCAGCATTTATGCCAGTTGGAACATTGGCAACTGTAAAAACAATGGCACCAGAAGACTTAAAAACAATGGGCGCTAATATCATTCTAAGCAACACCTATCATCTATGGCTCCGACCAGGACACGAAATTGTAAAAGAAGCAGGCGGCCTTCATAAATTTATGAACTGGGACAAAGCCATTTTAACAGACTCAGGCGGATTCCAAGTCTTCAGCTTAAGCGACTTTCGTAAAATTGAAGAAGAAGGCGTACACTTCCGAAACCATTTAAATGGCGACAAGCTATTTCTGTCACCTGAAAAAGCAATGGATATCCAAAATGCATTAGGCTCAGATATTATGATGGCATTTGATGAGTGTCCACCATATCCAGCCGAATATGAGTATATGAAAAGATCGGTCGAAAGAACATCCAGATGGGCAGAACGCTGTTTAAAAGCACATAATAGACCACAAGACCAAGGCTTGTTTGGCATTATTCAAGGTGGAGAATATGAAGAGCTAAGAAAACAGAGTGCAAGAGATTTAGTTTCTTTAGATTTCCCAGGGTATGCTGTTGGAGGTTTATCAGTTGGAGAACCAAAAGATGTAATGAATCGTGTATTAGAATTTACGACACCGTTAATGCCAGATAACAAACCACGTTATCTAATGGGTGTTGGTTCACCAGATTCATTGATTGATGGTGCTATTCGCGGCATTGATATGTTTGATTGTGTACTGCCGACCCGAATTGCAAGAAATGGAACATGCATGACGAGCGAAGGCAGACTTGTCGTGAAAAATGCTAAATATGCAAGAGACTTTAGCCCATTAGATCCAAATTGTGACTGCTATACTTGCAAAAATTACAGCCGTGCATACATTCGTCATCTTATACGATGTGACGAAACATTCGGAATTCGACTTACATCTTACCATAATCTTTATTTTCTGTTAAACTTAATGGTGAATGTTCGTCAAGCGATCCGTGAAGATCGCTTAGGTGACTTCAAAGAAGAATTTTTTGAACGTTATGGATTTAATAAACCGAACGCTAAAAACTTCTAAATAGAGAACATTTTGAAAGGAGGGGAAATATATGCAACAAATTATGGGTTTACTTCCATTTATTTTAATGTTTGTCCTATTTTACTTTTTGTTAATTCGTCCACAGCAAAAACGCCAAAAAGCGGTGAGACAAATGCAAAGTGATTTGAAAAAAGGGGACAAGGTTGTAACAATCGGTGGTCTTCATGGCACTGTTGATGCAATTGATGATGGTACAGTCGTAATCAAATGCGGCGATGGAAGCCGTCTCACTTTCGATCGTAATGCCGTTCGTGATGTGACACCGTCTTCAAGTCCTGTTTTAGATAAGGCATAATAATTAAAACGTAGAAAAAGCAGCAGGTATCCCTTGCTGTTCAGACTAATTAAAAACGTTTGCTCTCTTCGTCACTTCCCGTTTTTTGCGGTGCTCATTACCCAATAACGGTAACTCCGCTCCTCAAAAAGGGTCGTTCCTCGATAGACAAACGTTTTCAATCAATCTGAAATTTTACAGTCACATTTTTCTGCACACTAAGCAGCAAGTATCCCTTGCTGCTTTTCTTATTCAAAAAAAGCTTAAGCTGTACTCCCTTTTGAAAGGTTTACTCCTAAAATACCGCCCATCATGCATATTAATGTATAGCAAATATGGTAGATAAACTGTTCTGCTGTAAAGAGCTGATCCAACCCTAAATAAGTGAATAAAAACACAATAAGAGAATAAATCAATCCCGTTAATCCGCCAAGAAACCAGCCTTTTTGCCTTCCTTTTCCACCTGAGATAAATCCCCCGGAAAATAAAGTAATAAAAGATACAGCCGTAATAATGTATTGTAAAGAAGATTCCTGTAGGGATGTAAATCTTAATAGTAAGGAAAAAACAATACTGCTTGTGATTAAAAGAATAAAAATGGAAATTAAGCCATACAAAACGGCGCTTCCAACATGTTTGCTTTCTTCGATTTTAAACCTCTCCCTTCAAAGCTTTATGTCTGTTTAAATTTACATTCTAGTACAAGCATATTCATCATCTTAAAAAATAGAATCAATAAAATAAATAACTTTTATTTATGTAGAAGTGCGTGTTCAAAAAGGACCAAGAAGTTCGAGGCGGCTTTACTTTGAGCATCGGCCTTCCACGGGATGTGGTGACTTCAACGTTGCTCACAGAACGTGAGCGATTTTAGTTGAAGAACCTCTAGTTGATACGTGAGAAGCGGAAAAGTGAAGCCAACGAAGAAATTCGACGTGTCATTTTTACCGGACTTTTTGAACAACCTCTAGAAGAGAATTTAATAAAAATAAGGAACATCCAATAGGACAGAGTAACTGCTAATGGACGTTCCTTATTTCCTTTCTGGTAAAGTGGTCAACTAAGCTTCTATAAAAAACGAGAACCAACCCATGGAATTTTTTGTAGATCTTCTTTTTTAATTAATTTTAAGACAAACAAAAGCAGAAGATAAATAATGCTTATGAAACAAGCCAACATCATCACTTTTATCGGCAAGGACCAGAAGGAAATCAATTTTGTTAACTTTGTCCCAATATAGCCAGTAATAAAGATAACAACAATCATTTTTATGTAATCACGCACATAGATGGAAAAGCTAATTGTTTTGATTACTGTGACAAAATGAAGCATGGTTACAAGTACAAATCCAACAATTAAAGCAATGGCAACCCCGTAAATTCCAAATTCAGAACGGCTTGCTAAAAAGAAGATAACAGCGGTTTTCACTGCGGCTCCAATAAAACTATTAATCATTGCAGCCCTGGCTAGATTAAGTGCTTGAAGTGTCGCCTGAAGTGGACCTTGATAATAATTTAAAATAAAAAAAGGCGCCATTAGCTGAATAAAAGTGGTCCCTCTTGAGCTATGATACATAACAGACATGAGCGGTTCAGCGAGTACATATAAAACAACTACTGCAAGACCTCCTGTCATAAAAGTAAATCGAAGCGCCTGCTGCAATAAATATTCAATTTTTTTATACTGATTATTTGCGTTTGCTTCACTGATTGCAGGCACAAGAGAAGTGGAAAGGGACTGAGTAAAAAAAGATGGCAGCATGAGAAGCGGAAGAGCAAATCCTGTTAAGACACCATATTGTTTTGTTGCATTAACGGCTGTTAAACCGGCAATCGATAAACTATGCGCCACAACAATTGGTTCAATAAACCAGGCTATGCTGCCAATCATTCTGCTTCCTGTTGTCGGCAGAGCCACTTGCATTAATTCTTTAAAAGTACTCTTTCCGCCGCGAACATAGCGGAAGAATTTTTTTCGTAATGGAAACGTTTTTTTCCATTTAAAGGACGCTAATAAAAACAGCAAGGATGCTAACTCGCCTAGTACAGATGCTAACATAGCACCCGCAGCAGCATATTCAATACCAAACGGCAAAAACGCTTTTGTTAAGGTAGCAATAAGCGTGATGCGAACAACTTGTTCAATGACCTGTGATGTAGCGGCAGGCCGCATGTTTTGACGTCCTTGGAAATACCCTCTTAAAACCGAAGAAACTGCAATAACCGGAATAATGGGAGTGATGGCTACCAGCGGCTGCAATGTTCTCGGATCGGTAAATAAAGTGTTGGATAAATAGGGTGTTAATAGGAATAAAGCAGGGGTAAACAAAATAGTAAGCGTTAATGTTGTCGCTAAAGAAACAACCAATATCGATTTAACTTTTTGGTTATTTCCTTCTGCCTCTGCTTCTGCAACATTTTTGGATATGGCAACAGGTAGTCCAAGTTGGATAATGGTTACAACTAGAATAAGTGTAGGGTATACCATCATATATAAACCAACGCCATCTTCCCCAATAAATCTTGCAATAACGATGCGATTAATAAATCCTAATACTCTTGTAATCAATCCTGCTACTAATAAAATCATCGTTCCTTTTAAAAACTTAGACATTTAATTCCCTGCCTTCTCAAATTGCAAATAATACTATACAATTAACTATATGCAAAACAATGGACAAAGCATGACAAGGAATCATGATTTTTTGTAGCTTTATAATCCCTAATGGAAATAAAATAGTAAATTTTTTAATGAACACAATCGTTTGTACACTTTTCAGATTGTTAAAAAAATGGATCTTTTTCGTTTCTCTAAATGGTTCGGTTGTTTTTACTCTAGCGAAAAACGTGGAAAGTGAACATTTTTTGACAGTTTGATTAAATGAAAAGGGAGCTGTTTTAAGCATGGTATCAGCGCATGTATATGATCATTATCGACAGAAGGTACAGCCTGCGTTAAAAAGTAAATTAGAAGAATTTCATTTACTGGGATATGATACAATCACTGAAGAGGAATTATGGGGTTACTTAACAAAGAAAAAATGGAAAAAAGCTTCAGGAAGCAGTAGAATGTTTATATTAGTGCAAGATATCTTAAATGTGAAAATTGGAGAATATATGAATTTCGCTACAATGGAAGCATATAAGGCAGATGATTTTTTCACCGTTTTATCGGAAGAAGAAAAAAAGGAATTATTGAAGTAATATTATTTTATGATATTTTTTTGAACAAATTGACAGCCAACTTAATCTGTTTCATAATGAGTTTATTCTATTAACAAAAAAGGACAAGATGTATTTGGATAGTACAGAATAGATAAAGTGCAATCCAGTCTGTTAAGTTGACGAATCTTAAGTGGAATTATTAAAACAAACGGTTATCGTATATTCTGCTAACATTATATGTAGCGTCATCCTGTATACAAAGAGAGTTTCTCTTTTCATAGGATGGCTTATATTTGTGATGACATTAACGTACTTCTATTCGTTAATTAGTAGTAGAAATATTCAAAAGTACATAGTTGTTGTTTAACTGTAAGAAAGAAGTCATCTTTTGTTTATCTTTGAGGAGGATCAATACATAATGGTAAAAAGAAGTAGAATTATTGCTTTCTTGTTAATCATCCTACTTTGTGCCGGTTTACTTGGCGGTACAACAAAAAATATTTTGCATCATATTAATTTAGGATTAGATCTTCAAGGGGGATTTGAAGTACTTTATGAGGTAACACCAATTGAAGGCGGAAAAAAAATCACACCAGATGTTCTAAAGAGTACGGCACAGGCCCTTGATAGACGGGTTAACGTGTTAGGGGTAAGTGAACCGAGTATTCAAATTGAAGGAAATGATCGTATTCGTGTGCAGCTTGCTGGTGTTACAGACCAAAACAAAGCAAGAGAAATTCTATCGACAGAAGCAAATCTGTCTTTTCGTGATGTAAACGATAAGAAATTAATGGATGGATCGGATCTTGTGGAAGGCGGGGCTTCTCAAGGCTTTGATCAAAATGGAAAACCGAGTGTATCGCTTAAATTAAAAAGCGCAAGCAAGTTTAAAAATGTAACGGAGCAAGTATTAGGAAGTGCTCTTGTAATTTGGCTGGATTATGAGGATGGAGATTCGTACAAGAAAGAAGCAACAAAAGAGAATCCAAAATTTTTATCCGCTCCAGGAGTTAGCCAAGTGTTTAATCAAGATTCTGTACAAATTACAGGAAACTTTACCGTTCAGGAAGCAAAAAGCTTAGCAGATTTATTGAATGCAGGTGCACTGCCTGTAAAGCTTGATGAAAAATATTCAACAAGCGTTGGAGCGCAATTTGGCGACCAGGCATTAAAAGATACGATATTTGCTGGTATAGTTGGTGTCGGACTTGTCTTTATCTTTATGATGCTATACTATCGACTGCCAGGTATTGTTGCTGTAATTACATTGACAGTATATGTGTATTTAAATCTGCTTGTACTCGACTTAATGAATGGTGTTTTAACATTGCCGGGGATAGCAGCGTTGATTCTTGGTGTCGGTATGGCAGTGGATGCCAATATTATCACCTATGAACGAATTAAGGATGAACTGCGTGTCGGCAAGTCGCTCCGAGCAGCATTTCATGCAGGAAACAAAAATTCTATATCTACTATTTTTGACGCCAACCTTACTACAGTATTAGCGGCAGTTGTCCTATTTGTTTATGGGACAAGTTCTGTTAAAGGATTTGCGACATTATTAATCGTCAGCATCCTTGTCAGCTTTATAACAGCGGTATACGGATCAAGATTAATGCTTGGATTATTAGTTCATAGCAAGGCATTTAATAAGAAGCCAACATGGTTTGGTGTAAACCGCAAAGATATAAAAGATATTAATGAAAACTATGATACATTAACATTGCCAACGAAATTTGACCGTATTGATTTTGTGAAATATAAAAACATCTTTTTCGCGATTTCAGGTGTGCTGATTGCGGCAGGAATTATTATCCTATTTGTATTTAAATTAAATTTAGGTATTGATTTCTCCAGCGGATCCCGTGTGGAAATTATGGCGGAAAAATCGCTAAAAACAGAAGAATTACAGCAAGAAATGGAAAAAGTAGGTATTGCTGCAGACGATATCGTAATATCTGGAGAAAATCAGGAAATTGGCGCTATTCGCATTAAAGGTGACCTTAGTAAAGAAAAGATTGCTGAATTAAAAACGGAATTAAAAAACACATACGGACATGAGCCGAATATTAGCACGGTTTCCTCTACTATCGGAAAAGAACTGGCTAAAAATGCTTTTTATGCTGTGTTAATTGCATCTATTGGCATTATCATTTATGTGACCATTCGTTTTGAAATTTATATGGCCCTTGCCGCTGTATTGGCACTGCTTCATGATGCATTCTTTATTATCGTTATATTCAGCATCACACGACTTGAAGTGGATATTACCTTTATTGCCGCTGTATTAACGATTGTAGGTTATTCTATTAATGATACGATTGTTACATTTGACCGAATAAGAGAAAACTTAGCGAAGAAAGAACGTATTAAAACAGCACAGGAAATTAAAGAAATTATTAATCGAAGCTTAAGACAAACATTTGCCCGTTCGATTAACACGGTAGTTACAGTAGTAATTTGTGTGGTTGCCTTATTAATCTTCGGCAGTGATTCGATTAAAAACTTCTCTACTGCTTTGTTAATTGGTTTAGTTGGTGGAGCTTATTCTTCCATCTTTATTGCCTCTCAATTATGGTATGTATGGAAGAAAAAAGAATTGAAGAAAAAAGGTGTACTTATTACGGTAAAAGAAAAACGAAAAAGCACAGACCAGCCTCAAGTGTAAGCATGCATAGAAAAACGCAGAGTCTCATTCTTATTTTGGAAAAGAAAATACTTCTTTTATCATAATAAGAATGGGATTTTGCTTTTTTAATATTATCAATCCAAACAAGGAAACCCCTTTTTTATTTTGATGTTTTACTTAGTTGAAAAGAAGGGAATAGGAAAATAAATACATTGACTGTTTTGGAAGTTAATTTCACTTGGGGTACTGTCAATATTTTTGTGTAAATGACTTTTCAACTTCTCAAGGTAGATGATCACCTTCGTATTCAAATAGATTTGTTCGAAGTGTTGATTTGGGTGTCTAGGAAAGGGCTAGCCCTTTCCTAGACACCCAAATTTCGCGCTGGCACGTCCCGGTTAGTTTGTCGGTTCATGTAGCTGCTCAAACATCTCTTCCAACTCTGCACGTGCCTGATTGAAGCCGATGTGACAGCGTGAGGCGAAACGTTGATTGTAGTCCTCGAACTGCGTCACTAAAAAACGTTCCAGTGATTCTTCGTTCGGAAACTGTTCCTTGCGCTTTGTATATTTTTTGATTTGCTTATTGAACGACTCAATTAAATTGGTCGAGTAGATGCTTCGCCAAATTGCTTTTGGAAACTGATAAAACGTCAGTAAATACGGGTTATTTAGTAAGCCTTGTGTAACTTTTTTGTACGATTTGCTCCATTTCTCGCAGAACTGCCCAAGTGCTAGCTCAGCTGCTTCGGCGTCCTTTGCCTGGTGAATCATTTTAAAATCTTCGCAGACTTCCTTGCGATCCTCTACGCGTACTTTATGCATAATATTGCGACCGACATGAACTAAACAGACTTGATATTTTGCTTTTGGAAACACAGTGAAAACAGCGTCTGCCATGCCTTTTAAGCCGTCTGATACGAATAATAAGACGTCTTCTACACCACGGTCTTTCAGCTCTTCTAGTAGCTCTTGCCAGTTGTAAGCAGACTCTGTTGGGGCAATCGTATAAGCGAGTACCTCTTTAGAGCCGTCTTCGCGAATACCAACAGCGATATAGACAGCTTCTTTGGACACCGTATCACGACGCACGGCAATATACGTCGCATCTAAATACACGCATACGTAACGATTATGCAACGAACGGTTGTTAAATGCATCGACTGTTTCTGAAACCGCTTTTGTCATATTCGAAATCGTTTGAGGCGTATAGTGATGGCCGTACATTTTTTCGATTAACTGGGCAATTTCAGCCATCGTAATGCCTTTTTTAAACAGGTGAATCACCGTATCTTCAAGCGTATCATTCGAACGCTTATACGGAGCCACGGTCTGTTGTTTGAACTCACCATTGCGATCACGTGGAATTTGAATGGCTAAATCGCCGTACTCTGTGTGAAGCGTACGCGAATAAGACCCATTGCGTGAGTTGCCTGAATTAAAGCCAATACGGTCATATTTTTCATAATCTAGAAATTCCGTTAACTCTGTCACAAGTAGCGAGTTGATCGCCATTTCCAAGTGCGAACGAAAAACCTCGGTAATATCTTGTTTTTTTACTAGTGCATCGATAATTTCTGTTGTAAACTGATTCATAGGGAAGACCTCTTTTCTAGGATTGGTTGTGGTGACTTAATTCTACCAAGAGAAGGTCTTCCTTTTTACATGGAAATTTTCATTTACACAAAATATTTTATACTCTCTCACTTGGCATGAAATAAAGGGGGAAACACGATGAAAAGACAATGGAGTTTATTATTAGGTATACTATTTGCACTTATCGTAGCTGTATTTGCAGTAATTAACGTAGAACCGGTTACAGTAAACTATTTATTTGGAAAAGGCGAATGGCCATTAGTTTTAGTTATTTTAATTTCTGTTCTTCTTGGCGGATTGATGATTGGTTCTGCCGGCATATTAAAAATATATTCTTTGCAGAAAAAATTAAAAACTAGCACAAAAGAAAAAACAGAGCTGGAAGAAAAACTAGAAAAGTATGAATTGCAGCAGCCAGAAGTAGAAGGAGAAAGTTTGTAATAGTTGAAGCTGAATTCAAAGGTCGTTCCTTATCGATTTTTGGATTCAGCTTTTTTTAAAATCCCGCGTATCTCAGGATAATTCCGCGTATCTCGGGATAATCCCGCGTATCTCGGGATAATCCCGCGTTCCTCGAGGGAATTCCGCGTATCTCGAGATAATTCTGCGCTTCTCGGAATATTCCCGCGTTCCTCGAGGGAATTCCGCGTATCTCGAGATAATTCCGCGCTTCTCGGAATATTCCCGCGTTCCTCGAGATAATTCCGCGTATCTCGAGATAATTCCGCGTTCCTCGAGATAATTCCGCGTATCTCGGGATAATTCCGCGTATCTCGAGATAATTCCGTGTTCCTTCAGTTAATTCCGCGTATCTCGAGATAATTCCGCGTATCTCGAGATAATTCCGCGTTCCTCAAGATAAATCCGCGTATCTCGAGATAATTCCGCGCTTCTCAAGATAATTCCGCGTATCTCGGGATAATTCCGCGTATCTCGAGATAATTCCGCGTATCTCGAGATAATTCCGCGTATCTCGAGATAATTCCGCGTAT
>JBDNRM010000011.1:23155-39981 GCA_047718615.1 Bacillus sp. (in: firmicutes)
GATAATTCCGCGTATCTCGAGATAATTCCGCGTATCTCGAGATAATTCCGCGTATCTCAAGATAATTCCGCGTATCTCAAGATAATCCCGCGTATCTCAGGATAAATCCGCGTATCTCGAGATAATTCCGTGTTCCTTGAGTTAATTCCGCGTTCCTCGAAATAATCCCACACTCCTCGAGAAAATTCACCTCCCCTCTCAATAATCATGCGTTCACAAGTGTCATTTTCATCATCACAGCTTTTTAATGATATTTTGATTTCACAAAGAGAAGGGGATACACAGGCTGAGCGTTTAGAAGCAACAATATGCGAAAAGATTCTTTTGTTTTAATAGGTAAATAGTATGAAATTATCGAAACGATTTCTTTCATTGAAAAGCAATAGACACAGCTTGTATAATGAATAGATTGGGGTGATAAATATGTTACATTCAAAAACAAGGTGGATAACACAAAATAATAATTCAGAAGCACTTATTTCTGAGTTGGCAGACCAATTAAAAATAACGCCTCTTGTTGCTTCCCTGCTTGTAAATCGAGGATATCGAACGGCTGCGGAAGTACAAGAGTTTTTATATGATGAAAATCAAGATTTTCACGATCCATATTTACTTTTAAATATGGAAACTGCTATAGAAAGAATTCGCAAAGCAATAAGTAAAGAAGAGCAGATTTTAATATTTGGAGATTATGATGCGGGTGCGACACGTTTCCTAACTGAAAAGGTTAGGCACTAGGGAAATCCCTAGGAGAACTAATTTCTCGATAGGTAGAATGAGAGGGTAACGCCTTGAAATGCCTACTCTGATACTCCGACATGCCTTTTCTAAGGTTAAATAGGAAGGTATGAAGCTCGGTGAAGTCGGCAGAGAGATACCGTAAATCGGTTAATTATAATTGATACGAAAGCTGTCCAGAGGTGGATGGTGTATCCCATATGCCGGGAGTCCATAAAATATCTATGGTTAGAATGTATTGTGAAATACTGACGAATCTCTGAATGTACGGGACTAGACGTAGATGTTGTAGAAATGCAACAGGTGGCAAAGCCATCGTATGTGTGGATGAGTAAAAATCTGGCGTTATGAAAATCCATATCTTGTTACAGGCAAGTTTAAGCATACAGGACCATAGGAGAGACCTACGGATATATGTAAGGATAGGGAAATTGGAACGTGGAAAACATGAGATGTAGAGGTATTAACCTACCAGCGAAGCAGTTCGGTATATAAAGGGGTCTACCTATTAAAACCAATTTACTCATGTGAGAGTGGAGTCACAGTACCTATGAAGCCATGATAACAAGTGGTGGAGGGATAGGCTCTAGTCGGTTACCTTAAAGACTTATAAATGCATAACAGACACAGATTCGATTATGACTAAGAGAATCACCGCTTGAGAAAGGGGTTGATGTCTGTGGCAAATTCACAAATCGTAAAACATGTTATAAAGTCTAAACTGCGTAATGCTGAATACTACAGTATGCAAAACACTTTTGACATACTGTATGAGCAAAGTAAATCAGGAAGCAAATTTAGCAATCTTATAAACATCATTAGCTCACCTGATAATATTAAATTAGCATATCGTAACATCAAGAAAAACACTGGTAGTAAAACTGCTGGAGTAGATGGACGAACAATTGAGCATGTAGCCAAACTAAGTAATCAACAGTTTATTGAGTATGTTAGAAACAAATTAAGAGATTATCATCCAAAAGCTGTCAGACGAGTAGAGATACCAAAATCCAATGGTAAAACCAGACCTTTAGGAATACCAGCAATTTGGGACAGAATAGTTCAACAATGTATTTTACAAGTACTTGATCCCATTGTAGAGGCTAAGTTTTCAAATAACAGTTACGGATTCAGACCTAATCGCTCTGTTGAGAATGCAATAGCTCAGAGCTATAAACTAATGCAACAAGCAAAGATGAGTTTCGTAATTGATATTGATATCAAAGGTTTCTTCAATAATGTGAGTCATGGAAAGTTATTAAAACAAATGTGGACTTTAGGTATCAGAGACAAAAGTTTACTATCCATTGTGTCTAAAATGTTGAAAGCCAAAATTAAGCTGCCAAATGGACAAATCATTGATAATAACAAGGGCACTCCCCAAGGTGGAATACTATCTCCCTTACTGTCAAATATAGTATTAAATGAATTAGACAGGTGGGTAGAGAGCCAATGGCAGGATAATCCCGTATTCAATGAATTAACATATGCAAGGAAGGATAGAAAGGGAAGTATCGAAAAAGGATACAAATACAGAAAATTAAGGAACAAAACAAAGTTAAAAGAATGCTACATCGTAAGATATGCAGATGACTTTAAGATTTTCTGTAGCAATCCCAATCATGCCAAAAGATTATACCTTGCATTGAAAATGTGGCTAAAGGATAGGCTGGAACTTGACATAAGTGAAGAGAAATCTCAAATAGTAAATTTGAAATCGGATTACTCCGAATTTCTCGGCATCAAAATGAAGTTAATCCCTAAAGGAAACAAATGGATTGTTAAAAGTCATATGTGCGAAAAGGCACTACAAAGAACAAAAGACAATCTCAAAGCAATCATCCATGATATTCGATACGATAAGGGAATTAACGACCAGCAGAGAAAAGTCTCACTCTACAACTCAACAGTTATTGGACTTCATCAATATTTCCGTATTGCTACCTTGATTGCAGAAGATATGGGTGATATCGCATATGAGATTAACGCCTGTTTGAAGGACCACCGCATGAAAAGGAGAATTAAGAAAAGTGGACATATTAGTTCAGACTTTATAAAAAAGGAATACGGAAAAAGCAAACAAATGAGGTTTATATCAAAGGACCCACTACTACCTATTGGGTATATAAAACATAAAAACCCAATGATGAAAAGAAACATTGTCAATGCCTACACTAAGGAGGGACGAGAAGCAATTCATCTCAACCTTTCAAAAATTAACATAGCGGTTTTAAGATATATTATGGAGCATCCTGTGAGAAATCGTAGTGTAGAGTATAATGATAATCGAATTGCACTATATAGTGGACAAGGTGGAAAATGTAGTGTTACAGGGAAATTACTGAATCCCTTATTTATACATTGTCACCACAAAGTCCCTAGGTACAAGGGTGGGACAGACGAATATAAAAATCTATGTTTAGTGGATAAAGATATTCATATTCTTATCTATGCTAAGGATGAAGTAACAATCTCTAAATATAAACATCTCATAACAAACACAAAAAGTTTGGTGAAACTCAATACGCTAAGAATAAAACTTGAGCTAGCCGATTTAGCAATATAAAGGACAAACAAACATGTAATTAAATTGTGAATTCTGTAAAGTTATGTAGATTACCAAAGTTTTGAGGTTAGTCGATGGAACGCCGTATGAGGTGAAAATCTCACGTACGGTGTGAAGTGGGGGAAAAGTTAGAGATAATATCAAAGGCTTACCTATCACTATACGGAGTTACGAGCACAACCGTTATGATGAAAACATTGGAAGAATTAGGCGCAAATGTGCAATTTTATATTCCCAATCGTTTTACAGAAGGTTATGGTCCAAATGAAGCTGCTTTTCGTTATGCAAAAACGATTGGTATTGATTTAATAATAACAGTAGATACAGGGATTGCAGCAGTGCATGAAGCAGAGGTTGCAAAAGAATTAGAAATCGATTTGATTATTACTGATCACCATGAGCCTGGACCGACATTGCCGGATGCTTATGCCATTATTCATCCGAGAATTCCTGGCAGCGAGTATCCGTTTCATGAACTGGCAGGCGTAGGAGTTGCCTTTAAAGTCGCGCATGCATTATACGAAAAAGTGCCAGAACATTTGCTGCAATTTGCTGCAATCGGTACGATAGCCGATTTAGTCTCATTAACAGGGGAAAACAGATTAATCGCTAAAAAAGGGATAAAGAAACTGCGTCAAACGAATAATGTTGGTTTAAAAGCACTATTAAAGCAAATGAATGTCGAAACAAACGCTATCGATGAAGAAACAATTGGTTTTATGATAGCCCCTAGAATTAATGCGGTAGGACGTCTTGATAGTGCAGATCCTGCAGTAGAGCTGTTATTAACAGATGATGAAGAGATGGCACAAGCTTTAGCAGCGGAAATGGAAGATACGAACAAGGAGCGCCAGTCGATTGTTAATAAGATTACAGATGAAGCGGTAAAACAAGTAGAAGAACAGTATCCATTAGCAGAAAATCGTGTATTGATTGTGGGGAAAGAAGGCTGGAATCCTGGTGTAGTAGGAATTGTAGCATCACGATTAGTAGAAAAATTTTACCGTCCGACGATTGTTCTGGGATTTGATGAAGAGAAAGGCATTGCAAAAGGGTCAGCAAGAAGTATCGCAGGATTTGATTTATATAAGAATTTATCTACTTGCAGGGATATTCTGCCACATTTTGGAGGACATCCGATGGCAGCCGGAATGACCTTGCAGCTAGATGATGTTGCTCTTTTACGGGAAAAATTAAATTTGCTTGCTTTTGAAGAATTGCAGGAGGACGATCTAATTCCGTTAACAACGGTAGATGGCTCTTTTACATTAGAAGAGCTGAGCCTTGAATCGATACAAGAAATGCAGTTGTTGGCTCCATTTGGAGTTGATAATGCAAAACCAAAAGTGATTTTAAGCAATACAGAAATAGACAGCATCCGAAAAATAGGTGCCAATCAAAATCATCTGAAAATATTGTTAAAACAAGGACAAGCTACTTTAGATGGTATTGGTTTCGGCATAGGTGAATTGTATGATCATATTTCACCATCAGCCAAATTAGATCTACTAGGACAACTGTCTATTAATGAATGGAATAATATAAAAAAACCGCAAATCTTTATTCAAGATATCATGGTGAAAACATGGCAGCTTTTTGACTATCGCGGCGTATTGCAAGTGGAGAAACTAGTGGAAAAAATCCCGAAAGATAATGTCATATGGATCTTTTTTCAACAAGAATCAATTACTCCAGTCATTGAAAAGCAAGTGTCGAATTATAGGCTTGTCGAATCATTAGAGCAGGCGGAAGCCTTTGATTGTACAGAAAAAGTGATTGTTTTAGCAGATTTTCCAAAAAATAAAGAAGTTGTTAACTTGCTATTATCGAAAGTAGAGCCAGAAAGAATTTATGCCAGCTTTTATAAGCAGCAAAGTGATTATTTCAGCACGATGCCAACGAGAGAGCATTTTAAATGGTTTTATGGATTTTTAGCAAAACAAGGAAAATTTCATTTTAAAAAGTACAGTAATGAATTGGCAAAAAGACAGGGCTGGAGTAATGAAACAATTGTTTTTATGACAAAGGTGTTTTTTGAATTAAATTTTGTTACAATGGAGGATGGATTTGTTTTGTTGAATAAGGCAGCAGAGAAAAGAGATTTGACAGAGTCACCATCTTTTTTACAGAAACAAGCACAATTTACGCTCGAACAAGAATTAATCTATTCATCTTATGAGCAATTAAAAAATTGGTTTGATCTTATTCTAAAAAAATCCGTTAACAATGAGGAGGAAGTAAAAGAATGGATTTGAAGCAGTTTGTAACAATTGTTGAAGATTGGCCAAAACCTGGTATTAGATTTAAAGATATTACAACATTAATGGATAATGGTGAAGCATATAGATACGCTACAGACCAAATTGTTTCCTATGCAAAGGAAAAAGAAATTGATCTTGTAGTAGGACCAGAAGCAAGAGGATTTATTATTGGATGTCCAGTTGCTTACTCTTTAGGTGTTGGTTTTGCACCAGTACGTAAGGAAGGAAAACTTCCTCGTGAAACAATCAAAGTGGAATATGGTTTGGAATATGGCAAGGATGTGCTAACCATTCATAAAGACGCTATTAAACCAGGTCAAAGAGTGTTAATCACGGATGACTTGCTGGCTACTGGCGGAACAATTGAAGCAACGATCAAGCTTGTAGAAGACCTTGGTGGCATAGTTGCAGGAATAGCTTTCTTAATTGAATTATCGTATTTAGAAGGACGCAAAAACCTTCATGGTTATGAGCTATTAACTTTAATGCAATATTAATTTTCTGGTATATCAAGATAGAGCGCTGTGAAAAGCGCTCTTTTTGAATAGAAAAAATCCCAAATTAATAAACGTAACGACTTTTTTCGACATTATTTTTAATTTTTTCAAGAAATTTACCAGTATTCTCTTTACAAGCCTCTTTATTTTAATAATAATAGAAATAATGATTCTAAAATTATCAACACTTTATTGTAGCAAATGATGGTAAATCAAAGGAAAACTTCCTGCTTCAATAGAAAAAATGTTGATTTTATGATAAATTTTAATAATAGTACAAGTTCAAAAAGGGGCAAAAATTAGAGCGGAAAGTGTCGAAGCGAGTAAGTCACAGGGCTGGTATAAAAAGCGAGTGTTTGTTAAGGACTGAAGCAAAAGGCAATAGTTCCGAACTTTTTGACAATCTCTAATAATCGGAATACGAAAGGTGATTACATGGCGAATGATCAAGTCTTAACCGCCGAACAAGTCATCGACAAGACAAAAGGATATTTAAACGAAGAGCATACTGCTTTTATTCAGAAAGCATATGATTATACGAAAGAAGCTCATCGTGAACAATATAGAAAATCAGGGGAACCTTATATTATCCACCCAATTCAAGTTGCAGGAATTCTGGCCGATTTAGAAATGGATCCAGCTACTGTTGCTGCAGGTTTTCTCCATGATGTTGTTGAAGATACAGATATCACATTGAATGATATTAGTAATAACTTTAGCAAAGAAGTGGCCATGCTTGTTGACGGCGTTACAAAGCTCGGGAAAATTAAGTATAAATCCCATGAAGAACAGCAAGCAGAAAATCATCGTAAAATGTTTGTTGCTATGGCACAGGACATACGTGTTATCTTGATAAAACTTGCTGATAGACTTCACAATATGCGGACGTTAAAACATCTACCAGCAGAAAAACAGCGTCGTATTTCTAATGAAACATTAGAAATATTTGCTCCGTTGGCACATCGTCTCGGAATCTCTACTATTAAGTGGGAGCTAGAAGACACTGCTTTGCGTTATATGAATCCACAGCAATATTATCGTATCGTAAATTTAATGAAGAAAAAGCGGGAAGAACGCGAACAATATTTAGATGAAGTCGTTTCTGAAATTCGTCAAGGAACGAAAGAAGTAAAAATTGTTTCTGATATTTCTGGCCGTCCTAAGCATATTTACAGCATTTATCGAAAAATGGTTCTTCAAAATAAACAATTTAATGAAATTTACGATCTTCTTGCAGTTCGAATTATCGTAAACAGCATTAAAGATTGCTATGCGGTACTTGGAATTATTCATACGCACTGGAAACCAATGCCAGGGCGCTTTAAAGATTATATTGCCATGCCAAAAGCTAATATGTATCAGTCTCTGCATACAACGGTAATCGGTCCAAAAGGGGATCCGCTGGAAGTGCAAATTCGTACAGCTGACATGCATCGTATTGCTGAGTTCGGGATTGCTGCACACTGGGCATATAAAGAAGGAAAAACAGCAGATGAAGGATCATCGCTTGATGAGAAATTGTCATGGTTTAGAGAAATATTAGATTTCCAAGAAGATACGATCAATGCAGAAGAATTTATGGAAAACTTAAAGATTGATTTATTTTCTGATATGGTGTTTGTTTTTACTCCAAAAGGCGATGTATTTGAACTTCCTTCTGGTTCTGTGCCAATTGATTTTGCTTATCGAATTCATTCTGAAATTGGGAATAAAACAATTGGAGCAAAAGTAAATGGGAAAATGGTAACCTTGGATTATCGATTAAAAACCGGGGATATTGTCGAAATACACACAAGCAAGCACTCATATGGACCGAGTCAAGACTGGCTTAAAATTACACAAACATCCCAAGCGAAAAATAAAATCAGACAATTCTTTAAAAAGCAGCGTAAAGAAGAAAATGTAGAAAAAGGCAAAGAGTTCGTTGAAAAAGAAATTCGAAATATGGATTTTGATTTAAAGGAAATTCTAACACCTGAAAACATTAAAGTTGTTATGGAAAAGTTTAACTTTATGAACGAAGAAGATATGTATGCTGCAGTTGGCTACAATGGAATTACTGCTTTGCAAGTTGCCAATCGCTTAACAGAGAAGTGGCGTAAAAAACGTGATGCGGAACAAACTGCCACCATTTCTAATGCGGTAGCTGAGCTTAAATCTTTTCCAAATAATAAAAAAAGAGCATCTGGAGTTCGAGTTGCCGGCATTGATAACTTATTAATTCGCCTTTCTCGCTGTTGTAATCCTGTTCCAGGAGATGATATTGTTGGGTTCATTACAAAAGGTAGAGGAGTATCTGTACACCGTGCAGATTGTACAAATATAGATACGGAAGATGCTAAAGCAAGACTGATTCCAGTTGAATGGGAAACAGCATTAAATGATCGGAAAGAATATAATGTTGAAATTGAGATAAGTGGCTATGACCGTAGAGGATTATTAAATGAAGTGCTTCAAGCGGTAAATGAATCGAAAACAAATATTTCTGCCGTTTCTGGTAAATCCGATCGTAATAAAATGGCAACCATCTCGATGTCAATCTTTATTCATAATGTGAATCACTTGCAAAAAGTGGTTGATCGTATTAAACAAATTCCAGATGTTTACTCTGTCCGAAGAATAATGAATTAAGGAGCAAAACTGTGCGTGTTGTTTTACAAAGAGCAAAAGAAGCAAAAGTAGAAGTGAATGAAGAAATTATCGGCAGCATTCAAAAGGGCTATGTATTGCTAGTTGGCATCACACATGAAGATACATTTGAAGATGTTCAGTATTTAGCTGAGAAAATAGCACGTTTACGTGTTTTTGAAGATGAGTCAGGTAAAATGAATACAAGTATTCTCGATGTGGATGGGTCTATTCTATCTATTTCTCAATTTACATTATATGGTGATACGCGTAAAGGCAGAAGACCGAACTTTATGAATGCCGCAAAACCGGAATATGCAGAACATTTATATAATCAATTTAATATCGCTTTACGAAATAAAGGACTAGTGGTAGAAACAGGTCAATTTGGAAGCATGATGGACGTTTCATTAATCAATGACGGACCAGTCACACTAATCTTAGAAAGTAAATAGAAAAGCGGAGGCGGCTGTTTAGCCCCGAAGAAAAATGTTCTCCAGCCTCAAAAAGTGTATTTTTACTTTTAGAGGAAGGAGGTTATCTTTCACAGGGGCTAGCCGCAGGAGCTAGACAATAGAAAAGCGGAGGCGGCTGTTTAGCCCCGAAGAAAAATGTTCTCCTTTAATAAAAAAATCGTTATTTTGGATAGAGAAGCCATCAAGCTGTCTATCCAAAAATAACGATTTTTTATTTGAATTTAGATAATATCTAAAGGCATTTTTCTAACAGGTTTTGGAAATATCTTATCAATCATTCGCAATTCTTCCTCTGTTAAATGGATGGAAGCTGCTTTTGCATTTTGTACAATATGTTTTTCTTGTCCAGCTTTTGGAATGGCGATAACCTGTCCAGAACGAATGGTCCAGGCAAGTGCAATTTGTAGAGGTTCCACATGATGTTGCTCGGCAATCTTTTTAATCATTTCATCTTTCAATAATTCTTTGCGCAGACTTCCTCCTTGTGCAAGCGGACTGTAAACCATTATTGGCATCGAATGTTCTTTTTGCCATGCTGTCAAATCAAACTCAATTCCTCTTGAGCCCAAATGATATAATACTTGGTTCGTTACACAATTGCTTCCGTTGGTGCTATTCCATAATTCGTCCATATCGCTTGTATCAAAATTAGAAACACCCCATCTTTTGATTTTACCTTCTTTACATAGCTTTTCCAATCCAATAATGGTTTCTTCTAGGGGCACGGAACCTCTCCAATGCAATAGATATAAATCAAGATAATCTGTTTTTAGCCGTTTTAAGCTGTTTTCACATGCTGAATGTATAGATTTAAGTCCTGCATTATGGGGATACACCTTGCTTACTAAAAAAACATCCTCTCTTCTTCCATGTATGGCCTCCCCAACTACCTTTTCTGATTCTCCCTCTCCATACATTTCCGCAGTATCGATTAAGGACATACCTAACTCAATACCGTGCTGAATGGATTTAATTTCATTCTTTCTATTAAGAGAATCCTCTCCCATATTCCAAGTGCCTTGTCCAATGCAAGGAACTGTTGTACCATCACGTAATGTAACGTGTCGACTGGTTAAACTGGATTTAATTTTTTCATTTGAAATCATTAAACTAATCATCCTTTCAGTTATAAAGGGTAGAGTTGCTACTTCAAGAAACTGCTCTTTTTAAAAAGGTAAGAAAGTATAAAATTTTTTAACTTAGATTAGTGTCTAGCGCAAGCAGCCAGCCCCTGTGAAAGATAACCTCCTGCCTCGAAAGTAAAAATCACTTTTTGAGTCAGGAGAACATTTTTCTTCGGGGCTCTTCAAGGCGCTTGCGCTTTTTTTAATCATAGCCTCTTTTTGGGGGGTTAAACCATATCTAAAGAAAAAACTGCCTCAAATTAAACGAAGGCAGCTTTTTGATCATTGTTTTATTTGAAATAATTGGTTAAACCTTTGTAAATGGCAGTTGAAACGGTCTCTTGATATTGTTGAGTTGATACGAACATTTCCTCTGCTGCGTTGCTTAAATAACCTAGCTCTAAAAGAGTAGCAGGCTGACTGTTTTCTCTAAGAACAAAATAGTTATTTTTCCTAATGCCGCGGTCAGTTAAATTTGTCGCCTCAATGATGCTTTCATGCAGTTCGTTCGCCAGTTCTTTTTGAGATGACGTATAGTAGTAGCTTGTCATTCCCTTAATGGTTGGATCTTTCACACTATCATAATGAATGCTAATAAATGCGTCAGCATGCAAACTGCTGCTTAAATTTACTCTGTTTTGCAAGGAAAGAAATTGATCATTCGATCTGGTTAAGATAACTTGACTGCCTGCAGCTTTTAGTTTATCTGCTAGTAAATTGGCAGTGCGAATCGTTAAATTTTTTTCTAATGTACCTAAAATACCTATCGTACCACTATCTTTTCCACCATGACCGGGATCTATAACAATGATTTTATTTTTTAAGTCCCCTTTTTTTGATGTGACATTGGCTGCATGTAATGTCTTGGCATTAGAGCTTTCCTTGACGATCCAATTTGCTACATATCCTATGTCGCCATTTGTTAATTCTATTTTGTACCAATCACCGATTTCTGCTATTGTTTGAAAAATATCGCCTTCATTAGCAATTAATTTAACAGTAGAATGGACGGTAGCGTTACTTCTTATATTGGTCCCATTATATAGAATGGAAATTTTTTTCTTTATTTTTTTTTCTTTATTTTCTTCATTTTTGTTTTCACTGAGAAGATAATCACTATTTACCCATGCTTCATTTCCGGAATATTGGATTTTTGACCAATTTCCTTGCTGAGAAACAATATGGACTATCGTATCTTTTGCTAATTTGCCAATAATGTCTGCAGTAGTAGAAGGACTATTTCGAACATTGATTTCACTCTCAGAAACAGTTGCAATATTGTTACTAGCTGTATTGTCTGCTTCTGATGAATTCTTGTCGTTAGCTTCTACAAATTCTTGATGCACCCAACCTGTCCCAATATTTGTTTCGATTTCAATCCAATCTCCATTTTCGGAAAGAATGGTAACAGAAGTACCCTTAGTAAGTGTGTTGATGACTTGAAAGTTTGATCCAGGACCGCTGCGGAGCCGAAGTCCATTTTCGGTAACTGCTCCCGTTTTTGATTGGATATTGCTTGTTGCATTGTTATTGCTGTTGTTTTTGGAAACAAGCCAACTTGCGACCCAGCCTGTTTTTCCTGTATGTAATGTAATTTCAATCCAATCTGATTGTTCCTGGATAATCGGGTAATCAGTATTTATGTCCATTTGATCGACAATAGGTGCATTGGTGTTTGGACTTTCTCTAATATTGACAACACTTGTTGAACTGACAGTTTGGCTGCTTTCAGCCACTGCATTCATTGTCGGCAAAATAAGAATCAACAAAAAAGACAGAAGAAAATAAATAAAATATTTACGTTTTTTCAATCAATAAAAACCTCCTTTCCTTAATAGTAGAAATAAACACGCAAAAAGACAATAATATTTTTGTCCTACTTTTACTTAACTTTCGAGCATTATCCCATTTTCTCCTTTAATTCCAACCACGTATTTATTTTCAAATTTAGACAAGAATAAAAGAAATGATGCAATTTTTTTATGGAATTCGGGAAAAGTAAAGAGAAAAATTAAGAATAAAGGGTGATTTACTTGAGATTTGGTGAAAAAAGTTTATCTGCAAATCAGATCAATGCGAAATTATTAGGGGTTAACTTTCATGATTTTATGGAAAAAGAATCTAATACAAATGCAGTTGAATTAGCTGCTGAATTCGGTTTATCACTTGGCGATGTTAAAGTGCTGAAGAAGCAACTAGGAAAAAACTAAAAAGTCTATTGACAATAGATTATTTCCTCTTTATTATTAATTAAATAATGGATAAGATATGCTGTAATAACCAATGATAGAGAAAAGTAATTAAGAGACACATGACAAGAGAGGAAATGCCTTTGGCTGCAAGCATTTCTGCATGATGACTTAACGAAAGAACACTCTGTAGGTTTTCTTCTGAACATGTACTTAAAAGGCATCAGTAGGAATGAAACGTTAGCAGGCGTTAACTGCAAAGTGGAAGAATAATTTCTTCAATTAGGGTGGTACCACGGGATAAAAACTCTCGTCCCTTGTATGTAATAATACAAGGGACGAGGGTTTTTTTGTATAAAAACAATCGGATTTTGGAAACACAGACTGATAAGAAGAAATTTTGCTAGAATGGATACGTTTAAGGGTTTTATAAAGGAGGATACATATAAATGCAAATTAAAATACCTAGAGGTACACAGGATATCTTACCTGGTGAGGTAGAAAAATGGCAGTTTATTGAAAAAAAATTAAAAGAGATATGTGAAAGATTTCAGTATAACGAAATTCGTACACCTATCTTTGAACATACAGAACTATTTTTAAGAAGCGTTGGAGATACAACCGATATTGTCCAAAAAGAGATGTATACATTTGAAGACAGAGGAGAAAGAAGCCTTACATTACGTCCTGAAGGAACCGCTTCTGTTGTCCGTTCTTTTGTGGAAAATAAAATGCATGGTTATGCAAGCCAGCCAATTAAGCTTTATTATCTAGGACCGATGTTTCGTTATGAGCGTCCGCAAGCCGGCCGATTCCGCCAATTTGTGCAATTTGGAGTAGAAGCAATTGGAAGCAATGATCCTGCTATCGACGCAGAAGTAATGGCACTTGCTTATACTGTGTACGAAAATATGGGATTATCTAAACTGAAATTAGTAGTTAACAGCCTAGGTGATAAGGAAAGCAGAATTGCTCATAGAGAAGCATTAATTGCTCATTTTAAACCAAGAATCGGCGAATTTTGTCAAGATTGTCAAATGCGTTTAGAGAAAAACCCAATGAGAATATTAGATTGTAAAAAAGACCGTGAGCACCCATTAATGAAAACAGCACCATCTATTCTTGAGTATTTAAATGAGGAATCTCGCAAGTATTTTGAAAAAGTACAAAAGTATTTAACTGCATTAAATATTCCTTTCGAAGTGGATTCCAACTTAGTTCGCGGTTTGGATTATTATAAACATACTGCATTTGAAATTATGAGCGAAGCAGAAGGGTTCGGAGCAATCACAACACTTTGCGGCGGCGGCAGATACGATGGTTTAACAGAAGACCTGGGCGGACCGGCAGCACCGGGAATTGGATTCGCTATGAGTATTGAACGATTGATTTCCTCATTAAATGCGGAAAATATTGAATTGCCTATTGAAAAACAGGTGGATGTTTATCTCGTTTCTTTAGGAGAGGAAGCGAAAGATTATACAGTTGGTCTTTTGAATACATTACGACAAGCCGGTTTATCAGCTGAAAGAGATTATTTAAATCGGAAAATCAAAGCTCAGTTTAAAGCGGCAGACCGCCTTCATGCAAAATATGTAGCAGTGCTTGGAGAAGATGAATTAAAGAACAATAAAATTAATGTAAAGTGCTTAGAAACAGGAGAACAAAAAGAAGTCGAAATAACAAAACTAGTGGATGCAGTAAAAGATTTTTCTTCATTTTAAGGCACTACGTCATACGTTTTGATACAGGATACAGACCAAATATCCCGCCTAAGCCAAAAGCGAAGTGCATGCAGGCTGTGGGACTTATCGAAAGAGTCAAAGACAATTTTCAGGGCAGCAAAAGAATATAGAGGTTTTTAGGAGGAAATAGAATCATGTTTGGAAGAACGTATTATTGTGGAGAAGTACCAGAATCAGCAGTTGGGGAAAATATCGTATTAAAAGGTTGGGTGCAAAGAAGACGTGATCTTGGTGGACTAATCTTTATCGATTTAAGAGATCGCACAGGCATTGTACAAATTGTTTTTAACCCAGAAGTAAACAAAGAAGCACTTGAAATAGCAGAAAGCGTTCGTAATGAATATGTGCTTGATATTAAAGGAACAGTAGTTGCAAGAGAAGAAGGCACTTACAACGACAACTTAAAAACGGGGAAAATCGAAATTAGTGTTGCTGAAATCACCATTATAAATGAAGCGAAAACACCGCCATTTATGATTGAAGATAAAACAGAAGTAGCGGAAGAGACGCGTTTAAAGCATCGCTATTTAGATTTAAGACGTCCAGCTATGTTTGAAACATTTAAAATGCGTCATCAAGTAACAAAAGTAATGCGTGACTTCTTAGATGAAGCTGGCTTTTTAGATATTGAAACACCAATTTTAACAAAAAGCACACCAGAAGGAGCAAGAGACTATCTTGTACCAAGCCGTGTCCATGAAGGTGAATTTTATGCCCTTCCACAATCTCCGCAAATTTTTAAACAATTGTTAATGGTTGGTGGAATTGATCGTTATTATCAAATTGCTCGCTGCTTCCGTGATGAAGATTTGCGTGCAGACCGTCAGCCGGAGTTTACACAGCTCGATATAGAGACAAGCTTTACGAGCCAAGAAGACATTATGGAAATGATGGAACAAATGATGGCGGAAATTATGCTAAAAGTAAAAGGAATCGAAGTGGCACTGCCGTTCCCAAGAATGCCTTATGATGAAGCAATGGGCAGATATGGTTCGGATAAACCAGATACACGCTTTGAAATGGAATTAGTTGACCTTTCGGAAATCCTGAAAGATTCTAGCCTGAAAGTATTTGCTCAAGCTGTTCGATCTGGCGGTCAAGTAAAAGCGATTAACGTAAAAAATGCGAGTGACAAATATTCTCGTAAAGATCTTGATGCATTAACAGAGTTTGCGAAAGTATACGGTGCAAAAGGATTAGCGTGGTTAAAGGCAGAAGATGAGGGATTAAAAGGACCAATTGCGAAATTTATTTCAGAAGAAGAGCAAAAAGCAATGGAAACAGCACTTTCCGTTGAAAAAGGCGATATTTTATTATTTGTTGCCGATAAAAAGAATATTGTTGCGGATACGTTAGGGGCTGTTCGTTTAAAACTTGCAAAAGAGTTGGATTTAATTGATGAATCGAAATTTAACTTCCTTTGGGTAACTGATTGGCCATTATTTGAATATGCCGAAGATGAAGGTCGCTACTATGCTGCCCATCATCCATTTACGATGCCACAACGACAAGATATTGACTTGTTAGATACAAACCCAGAGCAAGTAAAAGCACAAGCATATGATATTGTCTTAAATGGATATGAACTTGGCGGAGGATCATTACGTATTTTTGAAAAAGACATTCAAGAAAAAATGTTTGAAAAACTAGGCTTTACAAAGGAAGAAGCATACGCACAGTTTGGTTTCTTATTAGAAGCATTTGAATATGGGACACCGCCACATGGTGGAATTGCCATCGGGTTGGATCGTTTAATCATGCTGTTAGCTGGAAGAACTAATTTACGTGATACGATTGCCTTCCCAAAAACAGCAAGTGCAAGCTGTGTCTTAACAAATGCACCAAGTGAAGTAAGTGAAAATCAATTAAATGATTTGCATCTTGCATTAAAAGTATATAAATAAAATTGATAAAAAAAAGGGACTGCGTGGTAGTAGACATTATTTCTACCTGCAATCCCTTTTTTGTATTCCACTTGTTTTGATACTACCTTGTGTAAAACGGAGAGAAAAATGTTTTCAAATCAATTTTTTTGTTAAAATACAATTGTTGTTAAATAACTCTTAGCTACTACATAATTTCACAGATGTTTCAGGTCTTGATATTACTCGGTTTAGAACAATAAAATGGGAGGTTTGTTTTTTATTGTGGGGGTTGCTTTCCACTACGGGTTGCTTCGCTTTCCGCGGGGTGGGATCTGAGCCTCCTCGGCGTTGCCTTGCGGGGTCTCAGCCTTCCCACATTTCCCGCAGGAGTCTTCGCACCCTCCGTTACAAGCAACTTGTTTTAGAATAAGTTCTTGTCTTCGAATTTCATTACAAGGTATTATTGCAAACATAGTAGCGTTGATTTTTTTATGTTGTTATTAAGCGTTGTTCTACCAAAATGTGCCGCTTGAGTCTATTTCTATAAAGTGGGTTTTTTTACCAGTTCAACGACAGCAACTAATGGATCAAAAACTGCTTGATTGGAGTGTAAGGTGCGAGACTCCTGTGGGATTAGCGGGTTAGATGAGACCTAAGCAGGCGCTTGCGCCGAGGGGGCTCATCGCACGCCCCATGGAAAGCGAGCATCCTGAAACGAGAATCTTGCCCCTATTTAT
>JBDNRM010000012.1:0-39177 GCA_047718615.1 Bacillus sp. (in: firmicutes)
TTGTACAGAAGCCGATAATTCCGCGCTTCTCCCGATAATTCCGCGTTCCTCCCAATAATTCCGCGCTTCTCCCGATTATTCCGCGTTCCTCCCATTAATTCCGCGCTTCTCCCGATTATTCCGCGTTCCTCCCATTTTTCACCGCATAATCAAATAAATAAATCCTCCTCTACTAGTGAAGAGAGATTTTTTCTCTACTATTGTTCGTGGCGTTTCCCAACAGTTCATCGAATGAAAAATCAGTTGCTTCCTGTTGCTGTTTTAGTTGAATAACCACTTTGTCCCCTATTAAAAAGCGTTCATATAAATTGCCATTTACATGAAAAAGATCACCATTTACCTCTACTGTATAATGCATTTCCTTCCCTTGAAATAAACAATTTCGGATGACTCCGTTTATACCCACTCCATTTTTTGACAGTTTTAATTGTTCTGGCCTGATTGGACAAAGCTGCTGCTTGTATATATCCCCAGAAATATATGGGACATTCCACTGAATGTTTTTATCTCCAAATGGATGAAAAATATTATCCGTCCATTTTCCTTGAAACATATTTGCCTTTCCTACAAATGTTGCCACAAAAGCTGTCTTTGGAAACATATAGATTTCTTCGGGAGTGCCTATTTGTTCTACCTGACCATCCTTCATCACAACGATTCGATCTGCCATCGCAAGTGCTTCTGACTGATCATGTGTTACATACACAATGGAAGTATTTGTTTTTCGATGAATCATTTGTATTTCATTCCGCAGTTCCATTCTTAATTCTGCATCTAGACTGCTTAACGGTTCATCCATCAATAATAAGGATGGCTTTGGAGCAAGTGCTCGAGCAATCGCAACACGCTGCTTTTGCCCTCCTGATAATTCATTTGGCATCCTATCTCCAAATTTCTCTAATCCTATAAGCGATAACATTTCCTTCACACGTTCATTTGCTTTAGCTTGAAGAGACTTTTCTACAAAACGATGATGTTTTAATGGAAAACGTATTTGTTCTTTTACTTTTAAATGGGGCCAAAGAGCAAATGATTGAAAAACCATACCAATATTACGCTGCTCAGGTGGCACCTTTTTTCCATTCTGAGCCACCAGTTCTCCATTCATTAATATTTCGCCTTCTGTAGGAGAATCAAACCCTGCTATTAAGCGTAACAATGTTGTTTTTCCACAGCCTGAAGGACCAAGAATCGCAATAAATTCTCCTTCTTTAATCGTTAAATCAACTGCTGAAAGTGCAGTTGTTTGATCAAATTTTTTACTAACATGACGAATAACCGTACTCATCTATCCTTCACACCCTCTTCCATAATTTTTGAAGCGTAAAGACAACTAAACTAAGCAGCAGCATTGTTCCAATGATACAAACGGAAAAGGCTGTGGAATAATTGGTATATCCTGCTTGCTCAAAATTAAAAATGATTAATCCGATTGTTTCTGATCCACTGGACCAAAGTAAGGAAGATACCGTTAATTCTGTTAAGGTTGTCACTAATACCAGAAATGCTCCGCTTAATACTCCAGACATCAAAAGTGGAAGCATAATATATCGCCATTTAGCCATACCGCTTGCACCTGATACTTGGGCTGCTTCTTCCATCTCAACCGACACTTGTGACATTGCTGTCATGCTCCCGCGGATTTGAAGAATCATAAATCGTGTAACATAGGCAATAATTAAGATCCATATCGTTCCATATATCCCTGGATTCCAGCCTGGAATTGGCTGCATCCAAGCAAAAATCATAGCAAGTGCTAATACCATGCCTGGTAAAGCATATGGAAGACCGATAATAACCTCCATCATTTTCGCCGCTCCATTGTTCTTACGTACTCGATAATAGGCAACTGCTGTTCCAATGATTAAACAAATGATCATCGTAATGGTAGAAAGCTCTAAACTATTAATAATCGCCTGCTTTGCTTTATCATATTCCAATAAAACATAACGATAATGATCCAATGTAATATTCTCTAAACTAAAAGGTAAACCATATGCTCTTATCAAGGAAGATCCAATCATGGATAAAATCGGTACAATACTAATAATGATTAAAAATAACCAAATAAGTACTTCAACAGCTAATCGATATTTTCCAAAAGAAAAACGAGGATTCGCATCTGAAATAGTAGTATCACTTTGTTTTGATTTACCTAATAAAATCCACTGAAGAAATGTACCGAGCAAAGCTACTACACCTAAAATGACGGATAATGTTGCAGCACGAGCAAATGAATTTGGACCAAATCCGACAATTTCTTGATAGATGGCTGTACTTAATACTGTAATATTTGCCGGAATTCCAAGGAAAGCAGGAATTCCGAAATTATCCAAGTTTGTTAAAAATGCTAGCAGCCCACCACTTACAATACCAGGAAAAGCAAGAGGCAACGTAACTGTACGAAAGATGGTCCTTCTATTTCCCCCAGATGAACGAACAGCTAACTCCAAATCTCGTGGAATTCTGCGCAGTACATTGGTTGTTAATAAATAGACAAGGGGATAATGAGAAATACCAAGAACAAAAATGATGCCGCCATAACTATATAAATTTATAAAATCCATACTCCATGGTAAATGGGAAAGCAGCCTCATTAGAAAACCATTATCATTTGTAAATTGCGCCCAAGATATGGTCACGATATACGATGGAATAACGAATGGCAAAATAATCAAAATTTGTAATCCCTTTTTCATTCGAATATCGCTATATGCTACAATCCATGCCATTACCACACCAAGAAATAAGGCAATAAGGGTGGATCCACTAACAATAAAAAATGTATTTTTCAACATTATCCATGTTGTTTTTTCCATTAAAATATTGCTATAATTCGCTAAGGAAAATCCTTGATCAGTTGAAAAGCTCATCCATAGCAGCCGAATAATAGGGACAACAAAGAAAATAGCCAGTAATATTAGGGTGAACGTCATGATGGCATATTTACCTATCTTTCGCTTAGCAACAGCAGGATTAGACGGATATTCTAGCTGTTCAATAAAAGGCTCTGACATGTTTTGTTTACACCTCATTTATCTTTAAATTCAGAAAGGATGCTTCTCTCTATTTCAATCCGGCATTTAATAAAGGATTATTCTCCCATCAGCTGTTTAAATTGTTGTTTATCTTCTTCACGTGTTTTTAATAATTCTTCTGTTGGTGCTGATATTACCTTCATTTCATCAAATGTTTTTAACCCTTCAGGTGCTTCCATTCCTTTTCGAATTGGTGTATACCCGAGTTTTTTTGCTAAAGATTGGCCATCTTCTGATAAAACATAGTCAACAAAAGCTTTTGCTGCTGGTTCATTTTTTGTTTCTTTTGTAATGCCAATTGGTTCTGTAATTACTGGTACACCTTCGTTTGGATATACTAATTCAACAGGAGAACCTTCTTGTTTAGCACGTGCTGCAATAAAATCAACTACCATGCCATATTGTTTTTCTCCGCTTGCTACTGCTTTTAATACGGCACCATTTCCTTGCACTACTGTTACATTATTACCATGAAGTTTTTTAAAATAATCCCAGCCAAATTCAGTATCACGACTGACTACTCCAACATTATAAGCAGCGGCTCCTGAATAAAGTGGACTTGGCATAATGCCTTGACCCTTTGCTGTAGACTCCGTTAAGGCATTCCAAGAATTCGGAAGTTTATCAACCTTATTTGTATTTACTGCAAGAATAGTAGACATAATTTTGGTCCCTGTATACATATGATCTTGATCAACAAAGTCAGTTGGTATATTGGTTAATTCTTTTGATTCATATGACATCAATAAGTCCTGCGTCTTTAAATTTTCAAACGTTACATTATCAGCAACTAATAGAACATCGGCTTGTACGCTTCCTGCTTGTTTTTCAGCTAATACTTTGCCAACTACTTCTTCTGTACCTGAGCGGAATACTTTTACGTTTACATTTGGGTATTTTTTATTAAAACCTGCCACCAGTTCTGTTACATCTGTATCTGGCTGGGAAGTATAAAATTGAAGTGTTCCTGAAACTGCTTCAGAAGAGTCTTTTGTTTCTGAAGCTGACTCCTTTGTTTTCCCACAAGCACTTACAATAAGAATAAAAGTCAGCAATAAAAAGAATAGTGTTTTTTTCATGATAAAATTTCCTCCTCAGAATTTAATTGCAATGGCCCTTTAAACAGACGCTCTACTTTTTTCAAATGTTTTCGTTCACTAATTTTTCCTTCAATTGGGGTGATTGTCACATACCCTTCTCTTAAAAAAGCATAATCTCCCATTTCTTCATAAACATCCAATTGTGGAAGATGATCTTTCAGCCAATAAAATACTTGTCCACTTGGGTCATTTATGCCTACATGTTTATAGCGGGATACAGATAAATCCAGCGGAACTACTTTGACCCCCTTACATAATTCCTTTGTAACATATGGTAGATTTATATTTAAAAATATTTTTTTGGGCAGTTTATTAGGCAAGATAGATTCCATTACATCGTATAACAAGCGTTTCGGAATAGAATAATCTAAATTTGTTAATTCATACCGATCAAGAGATACGGATATTGCAGGTATCCCAAAGAGTGCAGCTTCTGTTGCTGCAGCAATGGTTCCAGAATAATATACATCTCGTCCCAGATTGGCACCAAGATTCATTCCAGAAATCACATAATTTATTTTTTTCTTGACTAACACATCAACCCCTAATTTCACACAATCAGCAGGAGTACCATTTACTGCCCAAGCTTTAACATTTTGCCCAAAAACTGAAACTGGACTTGCCTTAAGCGGGACCCTCAGTGTAATCGAGTGACTGATCGCACTTCGCTCTTGATCTGGACAAACAACATATACTTCACCAAAATGTTGTAATACTTCCACCAATGCAGCAACACCTGGAGCGAATATACCATCATCATTTGTAACTAAAAATCTCATCCAACTCTCCCCTTTTCTGCCCCCATCAAATTTTGTTTTAAATAAGTGAGATGTTTTTTTAGTGTGGTGTTTTGACCATAAGGATCATATCCTTCTAGTACAATCGGATGCTCAAAATCGGTCAATTCGTTTATCATGTGAGAAAGATGAATTTGTCCCTCTCCTAATGGAACATGAAATCTATCATTTCGAGAATCGCTTAAATGAACTTTATTTATTCTTTCCAACTTTTTAAAATAGGTTAAAGGATTAATAGAAATCGGCGTATGTGCAACATCAAAGGTTGTTTGAATCGTATCTGATCGATTTCTCGTAAGTTCATTCATTTTATCCGGCATGGTGATAAACTCTTTTTTCACATTTTCCATAAGTTCGAGAGAAATAGTCACCTCATGTCCAGCTCCTAAATCTTCTATAAGATCAAGTGATTCTTTTAAACATTGCATATGCCAATCGCTCCAATCTCTTGATAATGTTAATCTGCCTGGGTGAACCGTCATATTTCCGGCTTGTATAGCAGACGCTAGTTGAATGGACCGACCAATTTCTGTGATAGATTGTTGTCTAACCCCACTATTCAATGAACAAAGATTTAAATCCCAGCTCGCAGCATGCAAGGTTAATTCCAGCTCATATAAATCAGTGAATTTTTTAATTTCATCCAAGGAAAAATGCTGATGCCAAACTTGTTCGGCCCATAATTCCATTCCATTTAATCCTAGGGAGGAAAATTCTTTGCATATCTCTTCAAATGATTTGCCCCATAATAAAGTAGAAGATCCATACAATTTCATCACAAAACATCTACCTTTCTAATAGACTCCAACCATGGAATCACCCATTCTGTTTTACAAATAACAGAACCAATCGTTTCTTTCCTTGACTTCCCATGATAATCACTTCCAGCACTAACTAATAGTTGATGTTGTTCTGCTTGCTGTAGCCAATAGTCTGTTGTTTTTTTGTCATGTGTGAAATAATATGCTTCTATGCCATCAATCCCTTCTTCTATTAACATTTCCAATGACCATGGGAAGGAGTAAAGATTCGGATGTGCGATAAAAGCTTTGCCTCCACAAAGATGAATTAGTTGAATGGCTTCTAAGGAGGAAAAAGCAGAACGTTCTACAAAAGCAGCCTTTCCATTTATCAACAATGTCTCGAAGGCTTGTTTTTCAGTAGCGAAATACTGATTTGCCACAAGTTCTTCTGCAATATGCGTTCGAACAATCACTCCTCCTTCTGCTCTTTCAAAGCAATTTCTCCATTTTATCTTGTAGCCCAACTGCTGAAGCTTTTCCACTATTTGTTTACTCCAAACGATACGGTCGTTTTTACGCCAAGCAATGTATTCTACTAGCTTTGGATGATCTGGCTGTATTCCATATCCAAGAATATGCAATTCTCCATTGGGTCCACTTGTATTTATCTCAATTCCAGGAATTAAAGTAATGCCAACATTATCCGCTATGTTTTTTGCGGACTTATATGCCGCAATCTCATCATGATCCGTAATAGCCATTATTTTTATGCCTTCTTGTTTCGCTAAAAGAACGATTTTCTCTGGTGATAGCTCTCCATCTGAACAAGTAGTATGCATATGTAAATCTATCTTCATCGTCCCATCTCCTTCCTTTTATCTGGTTCTTATCAAGCAGTAATCCTTTCACTGATGAAAGGTTCACTTTATACCCCTAATGGTAAAGTTCTTTTATAAAGTTGATATATGAGAGATTTATAGATTTCTTTAACGCAATGTAAATGGAATTTATTTTACAATTTCTTAAAAAAAGACAATGCAATAGAAAAAAACCTTTATTTTCAGGTTTTAATGGCTGATATAGCAGTTTTTTATGTAAAATAAACGTAAATTTTTCACACAAAATTTACATTGCAGAGGATTTTCATAGGAAAAGAGAATGAACCAGACAAAAAAAACAGGGAAAGGTTTGAATAACCTCTCCCTGTGCTATAAAGTTGAAAAGATAACGCTAGACTTCATGCAGCAGTTAATCTTCCACCTATATGTATCATAATCTTGCTGGTAACTGTTAATATTGTGGTTCCTTTACACGAAAACTTCCTTCAACTGTAAGAGGTTGTTCAAAAAGTCCGGTAAAAATGACACGTCGAATTTCTTCGTTGGTTTGCTTTTCCGCTTCTCACGTATTAACTAGAGGATCTTCCACTAAAAACGCTCACGTCCTGTGAGCAACGTTGAAGTCACCACATCCTGCGGAAGGCCGATGCTCAAAGCTAATCCGCCTCGAACTTCTTGGTCCTTTTTATCCTCCCTTTTGAACACGCACTGTAAGAATAGAATCTAATAAAGATTTCGTAATTTCCTGTTGTGGGTTTCTGAATATATCTATTGTTGATCCTGTTTCAACCATTTCTCCTTTTGACATAACACCTACTCTATCACAAAAGTATGCTACTAAATCTAAATTATGGGCAATAAATAAGTAGGTTAAACCAAATTCCTTTTGAAGATCTTGAAGAAGATTAATAATTTGCGCTTTAACAGACACATCCAACGCAGAAACAGGTTCATCTAAAACAAGAAATTCCGGTTTCAATATTAACGCTCTTGCTATACCAGCTCTTTGTCTTTGTCCACCAGATAATTCATGGGGATAACGTCCTGCAAAGTCCTTTCGCAATCCTACTACATCTAACATTTCATATACTTTTCTCTTCAAATCATGTTGATCACTATAGCCGCCAAACTTTATTAAAGGATGGGCAATCTGTTCACCAATCGTCTTTCTTGGATTGAATGCAGAGCCTGAATCCTGGAAAACAATTTGCATTTGATTCCTCATTGCATCCATTCCTTTTTTATTTAGCTCTAACAGTGATTTTCCTTTATATAGAATATCTCCATTTGTTGGTTCTATTAAGCGAAGAAGCAATCTTCCAACCGTTGTTTTTCCAGATCCTGAACTGCCAATTAATCCAAAAGTTTCACCCTTTTTAATAGAAAAACTCACATCCTTAACCGCAGCAACCTCATTAGAAGGAAAGACAGAGAACTTGCTTTTCCTTCCATACACTTTTTGCAGATTTCTTATCTCTACTAAATTTCTCTCCATTTTACTCAGCTCCTTCGGTTAAAATGCAGCGGACATAATGATCAGCATCCCATTTTTTTAATAAAGGCTTTGTAAATTTACATCTATCATTTGCAACGGAGCATCTATTTGCGAATCTGCAGCCCGTTTGAATTTCCGATAATTTTGGCACTTCCCCATCAATTTGCCATAATGGCTCTTTTTCTTTCGTATCGTCAAAAATCCATTCTAAATTTGGAATACATTTTAACAAACTTTTTGTATAAGGATGTTTAGGTTGAAAAATCACTTCTTCTGTTCTGCCTTTTTCCACAATTTGTCCTGCATACATAACCGCCACTTTTTGTGCAAGATAAGCTACTACTCCAAAATCGTGGGTAATCATTAAAATGGTGGTACCTAACTCTTTATTTATTTTTTTAAATAAATCTAAAACTTGCTTTTGAATAGTTGGGTCTAATGCAGAAGTTGGCTCATCAGCAATAAGAATATCTGGTTCACAAGCAACCGACATGGCAATGACTACCCTTTGTCTTAAACCACCGCTTAATTGATGTGGATACGACTGATAAATACGCATCGGATCATCAATTCCCAGTTGTTCAAATAATTCACAAGCCCTTTTTTTTGCCTGTTTTTTCGATAAATTCGTCTTTGCCATAATAATTTCAATTATTTGCGATCCGACTTTATAAGATGGGTCCAACGATGTCATCGCATTTTGTGCAACAAGTGAAATCTCTTTTCCCCGCAAATCCCGGAGTTCCCTTTCATTTAAAGAAAATAACTCTGTACCTTCTTTTTTAACACTTCCATTATATTGATGAATCAGCCCTGATGGAAGCAGCTGTAAAATCGATTGAATCGTCATCGATTTACCAGAACCTGATTCTCCTACTATAGCCATAATTTCACCCTTATCAATTGACAGGTTTATATCTTCAATAATGGTTGTAATTCCATCAGGGGTGTTAATTTCTGTTGATAAGTTTTTGATGTTCAGTACATGATTATTTTCAGTTAAATTAGCAATAGACACTCCTTAATTCACATCCTTTTTCGCACTTTTCCATTGAAGTATTGGTTGATACATTTTCTTTTTTGCTGTATTTTCTTTAAATTTTGATCTTTCATGCGGATCTAATGCATTTCTTAAGCCATCTCCAACTAAACTAAAAGCAAAAGAAAGAATCAAAATTGCAAATCCAGGAATAAACGTTACAAATGCAGAACCTTGTAATAAAATATCGCTACCTTCACTTGCCATTCTTCCCCAATCCGGATTAGGAGGCTGAACGCCTAAACCAATAAAGCTTAGTCCTGCTACAGTAGTAATTGTCACTCCCGCAAGTGTAGTACTGTATGCAATGATGGACGGCAACACGTTTGGTAAAATTTGCTTAAACATTATTTCTGTATTGTTAATCCCAAATGCCTTGGCTGCTTCAATATACTCCTTTTGGCTTTCTTGCAGGGTATCTGTATAAACCACTCGTGTCATATAAGGGATTCGAACAATAACGATGGCAATCATAACATTTAATAGTCCAGGACCTAATATTGCTGTAATGGCGATTGCTAATAGGACAGCAGGAAATGCAAAGAAAACATCCATTAATCTCATGATAAAATTCCCAAAAAAACCTTGGAAATAACCTGCTGCAATTCCTAGTATTAAGCTAATGCTTGCAGCTGCAACCACAGGGAGAACTGCAGATAGCAAAGAAGAACGTGTACCAAAAATTACTCTGCTCAAAATATCTCTTCCTTGTTGATCCGTTCCTAGTAAATGCCCTTCTGTTCCAGGAGGAAGCAGTCTAGTACTTCCTTCTGCTACAATATTGGGACTATACGGTGCTATCCAATTGGCGAATACTGCAACAATTAAACTAATCATGATAATAACAAATCCTACAGTTGCTGCCTTGTCTTTATAAAATGTTTTATACGCTAATCTCCATTGTGATTGTGAAAACATCCTTATGCCTCCTTTTTTACGACTTAAGTGATTCTCGTAGCTTTGGACTTAACCAGATATTCAGTAAATCTACCAACAAATTTACGATGACAAAAGTTAAAGCAATTAATAATATTCCTGCCTGAATCATCGGATAATCATTTGAAGTAATAGCTGTATACATTCCTTGACCAATTCCTGGCCAATTAAAAACGACTTCGCTAAATAATGAACCTCCTAAAATATAACCAACTTGCAGCCCTATCACATTAATAATGGGAGGAAGTGAATTTCTTAATACATGGACGACATTAATTCTTCCTTCTGATAGACCAAAAGATTTAAAGTATTTAATATAGTCTTTTTGTAATATATCTAATATCGTTGTTTTAGAGAGTCTGGCAATAACAGCGGTTGATACTGTTGCCGTTGCAAATGCAGGTAGCACAAGGTGATGTAATAAATCACTCCAGCCTCCTGGATTTCGCATATTATACATTCCGCTGACAGGAAACAGCTGCATTTTAATAGCAAGCAGCCACATCAACATTAAAGCTATCCAAAATACCGGCATACTTGCACCAATTAATGCCGTTCCCATACTAATTCGGTCAAATATACTGCCATTCTTTATTGCACTTAACAATCCTAATACAACCCCAAATAGTATGCAGATTAATAAACTTGCGCCTGTTAAGATTATACTGTTGTAAAATCGAGGCATTATTTCCCCAACTATATCTGAATGAAGTGTATGAGAATATCCTAAATCTCCTTGCAATAAGCTTCCTACCCAATTAAAATACTGTTCAACTAAAGGCTTATTCAATCCCATTTCTTCTCTTAATTGATGAACCGCCTCCGGAGTTGCATCACCGCCTAATACCGATTGTGCCGGATCTCCCGGAATAAGTTGAATTAGCAAAAAAACAAATATCGTCACTCCAACTAATACAAACAATGTAGAAAATAACCTAGATACAATAAACCGAACCATTCTCTTCCCTCCCGCTAGTTCATCTATAGTAAGAGGGAGATAGAGCAGTCACTATCTCCCAACTATTTACTGCTCTATCCAAACAGGTGCTAATGTATACCATTCTTCTGAAGGTACGACAAATCCTTTGACTCTATTATTAACAACATATGGTGCAGAATCATTTACAATTGGCGCAAAAGCTGCATCATTCATAATAATTTCTTCGCCTTGTTTCCATAAATCTAATGCTTTCTTTTCATCTAAAGAATTTGCTGCCTTATCCAAAATAGCATCTAAATCGTTATTCACATACTTTCCTGAGTTCATGCCACCTGGTGCTTTAAAATCAGAGTGTGCGATCATTGCTAAGAAAAATGGAGATGTTCTTCCAGAAGAAAACTGATTCATTCCTACTTCGCTGCTCATTCCATTACTATAATTCGATAGATAAGTTATCCATTCTTTCGTTTCCAATTTAACCTTTACTCCAATTTCAGCTAAATCTCGTTGAATCCATTCTGCAATATCAACAGGGATTAGCTGTCCTGATCCATCAATTGAAGTTTGCAGTGTCGTTTCAAAACCATTAGAATATCCTGCTTCTTTCATTAATTCTTTCGCTTTATCTACATTATATTCATACCATTTTTTGCTTGAATCATAGTTGGTAGAACCTGGGCTTTGGAATACATAAGCAGGATTTGCACTTCCTTTTAATAATTCATTTGCAATCCCTTCTCTATTGATTGCGTAATTTATTGCTTGTCTCACTTTAACATCTTGCATATATTTGTTATCAAAATTAAAGCTTAAATACCAAACATGAGGTGGTGTTCCTGTTAATACTTGATAGTTTTTCTTTTTAAAATCTTCTAATGAATCTGGTGGTGGAACAGCAATGATATCCACTTCATCATTTTTCATTGCAAGAACTCTGCTTGCTGAATCAGAAAGCGGTCTAAAAATAACTTTATCCAGTTTCGCTTTTTCTCCCCAGTACGCTTCATTTTTAACTAACGTAACATTTTCTCCTCTTTTTCTACTTTCAAATGTAAAAGGACCTGTTCCTGCTGGATGTTCTCCCACTTTATCATTCCCATATTTTTCAATCGATGTTGGACTCATTATTTGTAAGGAATTGATTTGGCCAAGCATTCTAGGAAACTCTGAAAATGGCGCTTTTAAATGAATTTTAATTGTCTGATCATCAACCACTTCATTGCTTTCGTAGTATTTCCACGTTCTAAAGGTTCTTCCAGCCCCTACTTTGTCATAGTATTCAAACTTTTCATCTGTTAATCGATTAATGTTAAAAGCGACAGCTTCTGCATTAAAGTTTGTTCCATCTTGAAATTTAACCCCTTCTCGTAAATGAAAAGTATATGTTTTTCCATCCTCTGAAACGTCCCAGCTCTTAGCCAGAACAGGAATTAATTCCGGCACAGCTGCTTCTTCTGATGATTTGCTTAAATCCTCTCCAATCAGCGGTTCAAATATTTGGTTATTGACCCGCATTGTTACCCACCCACCTGCGCGATGTGGATCGATTACATCCATTTCTGATTCAACACCAATGATTAAGGTGCCTCCTCCGTTTGAGCTACCGCCTTTTTCACCAGAGTTTGTACTATTGCTACATGCAGATAATAGTAGACTTACAACGAAAAATAAGTAAAAAACAACTTTTTTTGAATTCATGTTTACCCCCTAGGTAGTTTACTTTGTGAATAATATATTTTGATAAATTTTTTGATTATAATTCCAGCAACTATTTATCTATAAAAAATACTTAATTACCATCCCCCCTAATCTAGCAAAGTTACTTTTTTAAGATTGGCAATTCCTTTAATATAGACTTAATGATACCTTATAAAATATTCAGAAAAAAGCCATAATTCAGACAAAAAACATTGTGCACCTGCACAACCATATATCCTTTTCTTAACAAATCCATTTTTTAATGCATATTTTCCCCAACAAAAAACCATGCAGAATCTAAAAATTCTGCATGGTTTGCTTTTTACGCTACATTCCATCTCGCACATACTCTTGTATTTCATTCTATTCTACTAATTTCAAAACTGTATCAATCAGCACATTTGCTGCCTTTGCACACTCTTCATAAGAGGTATATTCTTCTTCGCAGTGACTCTTTCCATTTTTACTCGGCGTAAAAATCATAACCGATGGCAGATAAGAAGCAATAAATTGAGCATCATGTCCCGCACCGCTAAACATTTTTTTATAAGAATATCCCAAAGATTGTGTGGACTGCTCTAAAAGATTGCATAGGTGATCATTAAACCAAACCGTATCACGTTCCCATCTTTTTACTGCGCGTACAGAACATCCCTCTACCAATTCTGGCAGGTTCTTAATTATTTCTTCCACTGCCTGGATTACCGTTTCTTCTTGATGTCTTGCCTCTAAAGAAAAGGCTACCTTGTTTGGAATTACGGTATGAATATTAGGACTTATATTCATTTCTCCCATTGTGTACACTAATGTTTCATCAAGCTTGCTTAATTTTTCTCTTAGTTCTGTTATAATCGCATTTGCAGCAAATAGAGCATCTTTTCTCATATGCATAGGTGTTGTTCCTGCATGATCAGCTTCTCCATTTACTTCAATCCCATAACAAGTCATTCCTACTACGCCTTCAACTACTCCTATATCCAGACATTCGCTTTCCAAAACTGGACCTTGTTCAATATGCAACTCTAAATAGGCTGTTGCCTCACTTAGTCTATTTTCTTCTGTTCCTTCATAACCACTTGCCTGCAGTGCCTCTTGTAGGGATATTCCATCCGTATCTTTATTGGATAGCACCTCTTCTTTATTAAACTTTCCTGCTAACACGCCTGATGAGACCATGGTAGGCTGAAAACGAGCACCTTCCTCATTTGTAAAATTCATCACTGTAATCGGTATTCTCGGCTTTATTCCATGATCAATCAAAGTTCTAACTACTTCTAGACCAACAATAACACCGAGTGCTCCATCAAATCTTCCGCCTTTTATGACAGAATCTAAATGGGATCCAATAACAACTGGCGGCTTATTCTCTGTCCCTTCTAAGGTGGCATAAAGATTGCCCATATCATCAAATTTTGTAGTCAAACCTAGTTGTTCACAGCAATCGCAAAAATAGTTTCTTGCTTGTATGTCTGGTTCTGTTAATGTGAGTCTTGTAACCCCATTATTCTCCGTACCTCCAAACTCCGCAAAATGTTCTATTTCTTTTTGCAATCTTTCTTTATTAATAAGAATATTCTGAACTTTCATCATCAATCCTCCTATTATTGAGTTTTATCGATTATGAAGAAATTTCTTTTACCAATGTTTTATATAAGTTCTTTAAGGATGCCGGTGTCATTGAAACTGGATTATTCAACATATTAGGAGCAAAACTATTCGTAACTAGCTCATTTAAATCTTCCTCTGTTTTTACACCAATTTCTTCTAGTGACATCCTTAATCCCATTTCTTGTTTCATTTCATCGATACGATCTGCCAATTCTTCTGCATCTTTAAATCCAAGTCGCTTGCTGAAATCCTGCAGCCTTTCTGCATCTGGTGCGAGCTCACTATTAATCTTCCAGAAACCAGGAAGAGTAAAAGCACATGCTTCTCCATGTGGGATTCCATAATTTTGTGTAATAGGATAGGAGCAGGCATGGGCTGCTGCTGTCTGCGTTAAATTAAATGCAAGACCAGCCGTCACAGATGCTTCGCTCATTTTCGCTCTTGCCTCCAAATTTTCTGGCTCATGGTAAGCAGTCAGCAGGTTTTGAAAAACTAGAGTAGCAGCCCTTTCTGCAGCTAAATCTGTATAAGGCTGATGTTTTTTTCCATAATATGCTTCAAGTGAATGTGCAAGCACATCAAGCCCACTTGCAGCAGTAACATTTTTAGGACAGGAAATTGTTAATTCTGGATCAACTAGTGCATAAACAGGATAAAAATAATCGCTTGCGATTGGTGCTTTCACATAATTTTCTGTATCTGTTAATACAGAGACAGCCGTTACTTCACTGGCTGTTCCAGAGGTTGTCGGAATAGCAATTAATGGAATTCCAGGTTGTGAAACCTCCTGTCTTTTAAAGAAAAAATCGCTTGTCTCGTAAGACGTTGTTGCTACAAAACAGGCAACCTTTGCGCAATCCATGATGCTTCCACCACCTAAAGCTACTGCAAATTCGCATTCATACTCGCGAATCATCTCGGCACATTCATCTGTATTATGAACAGTAGGATTTGGCTGGATTCCAGAAAACATTGTGATGATTCGTCCCTCTGATTGTTCCATGACTTCTTTGGCAATTCCATTACGAACCATAGATGGAGCACAAATTAAGATCCCTTTATTTAATCCCATTTTTTTTATCAGCTGTGGCAATGTTTTTAATTTTCCTGCACCAAAGTCAATTGGCACCGGCTGCTTATAAAAGAAATTCTCCATTTATTCCAGCTCCTTTCTTATTTCGTCACCAATGATTTGTCAGGAAAAAGATAATCTTTTTCAAAAATTTGTACGACATTCTCAAAAATATCCATTGCCTTGTTTAATTCATCCTCTGTAATAATTAAAGGAGGAGCAATAATAACACTAGATTCATGTGAATACGTATAAAAACCATGTTCACTTAATAATCCTACAAACTTCGCCATTAACCCGACTTTATCTTTTCCATAGTCCATTCCATATGCTATTAGCGGCTCTTTTGTTTTTTTATCTTTTACCAATTCTACAGCTGCAAATAAACCGATATGGCGCACTTGGCCAATAGAGTCATATTGATACAATGCATTTAATCTTTCCTCTAATACTTCACCTACAGCAGCAGCATTTTCTATCAGCTTCTCATTCTTATAAATATCCAGTGTTGCACAGCCTATCTGTGTGGAAACAGTGTGTCCGCTATATGTTAAACCAGTCATCAATACATGATCATCAAAGTAGCTGGCAACTTTTTCACTGACAATAACACCACCAAGAGGAGCATATCCACTTGTTACACCTTTTGCAAATGTCATCATATCTGGTTCAAAATCAAAGTGATCAACAGCAAACATTTTTCCAGTTCGTCCAAACCCAGTCATTACTTCATCACAAATCATCAAAATTCCAAACTCATCACATAATTTGCGCACACCTTCTAAATAGCCTTTAGGCGGTATAAGTACCCCATTGCTTCCTGGAATTGGTTCCATAAAAACGGCCGCAATTGTTTCTGGTCCTTCATATAACATTTGGTTTTTTAATCGTTCTAAGTAAAAGTGTGTTGCTTCTTCATCATTTTTAAAATCAATCACTTCTCTATATAAATAAGGCGTATCGAATTTAATAAATCCTGGCAATCCAGGTTCGACGGTAAAGCGTCTGCCTTCTCCGGTTAAATTACCAGCACCAAAAGTAGCCCCGTGATAAGAACGATATCGGGAAAATATTTTATAGCGGCCTGTTGCCATTCGAGCTATTTTAACAGCATGATCATTTGAATCGGCACCACCATTTGCAAAAAATACTTTTGCCATGTTTTGAGGGGCAGCCTCTACAATTTTACGTGCGAGTTCCGATTTCGGAGAAGTAGCAAAACTAGGTGCTGCCATTGGAATTTCCCCAATATGTTTAAATTCTTCAAGCAGTTTAGGATGTTGATGACCAACGTTTAAATAAACGAGCTGTGAAGACATATCATAATACTGATTCATTTGATCATCCCAAAAGCAAACACCTTGTGCCTTTGCTATAGCTTTAGGGTTAATTCCTTTTTGCTTAGACCAAGAATGCAATACATACCTTTTATCATCTACTTTTGTCTGAGACAATTCAATTTGTTTCAATATTAAGCCACTCCATTCTATATTGTACTAATATTTAATATAGAACTATCTTAGCTTATTTAAATGTCAGAAAACAATGACAATTCCAACAATTATTTTTGTGCAGTCGCATAATTCGTGCCTTTTCTAAGATCTTCAATCATAAATGCAAGAGATAAATTCATTTTCGAAAAAGGAAGACTCAAGTCAATATCTAAGATGGACTCTATTTTTTTAATTTTGTATAAAACCGTATTTCGATGAACAAATCCCTTTTTAGCAATTTTTGAAGTTTGTCCATCCTCTTCAAGATACACGCGCAAAAACTCAATATAGTTCGTATCACGGAGTCGATCATAACGATAAAGCGGGCCTAGACTTTGGTTAGAATATGCTTCAAGTTTTTCTTGGTCATGTATCCCCAAAATCAGCTGATATGCTCCTAAATCTTTATATGTAAATGCCAATTGGTGAGGCAAGCGTTTATTAAGTTGAATAACCTTTTTTCCTTCTTGATAACTTTTCTTCAGCTCTAGTATATGTTTATAGAAATTTCCAAGTCCCATATATAATTCACCTTTTGAATTTTCTAATATTTCATGAATCACTTTAGCGATAGGAATTTGAGGTGTTTTCAATGCAGAGCGATTGATTAAATAAATTACTTCATTCTCAGACACCATCGACAAAAAAAACTTATATCTCTGTTTCCATTTCTCTTCTATTTCTGGTAGAAAGGAAGTGATTTTTTTATTTTTAGCGTTTGAGGTACATACAATGATGGCCGATTCCGCTCCTAAATCAAAGCCAATATTCGTAAGCTTATCTTTTATATAGGATAAATCTATGTTTTCATTAAATAGGATTTCCGACAGAATATTGTCCATGTTCTTTTGCTTATTTTGCTCTGCTGAAAGAAATTGAATCGTAATTTTTAATAAATCTGCGATTCGAAACTCCCACGGCATGCTGAAAATTGGAAATCCATGACCGTCTCCAAAGTCCAACACTTCCTGCGGTATTTCCTGTATATATGGTCCAATATTAATAATAACGCCAGCTGCATTATGTTCATATGCACTCTCTACCATTTCCAGAAGTTGCTGTAAATTACTCATATTTATTCCAGTCGTTACTATAAATTCACTTGGCCTAAAAAAAGCCGCCAATTCCACACTTTCTGTTACATTGACACCTTCAACGGGGTGGACCATTCCTTCTGCTCCTGCTGCTAAATCAATTGAATGTAATTCTGGAATGCTCATTAATTGCTTTAATGTAACCATTTTGGAAAACTCCTTTACACACTTTAAAATACGACCTAATTTCATCTTACCATAAGTAAAAAAACTTCACATCTAAAGAAAGGTTTCTTACCATCCGCAAATTAAGCCATATATTACTTACCTTAAAAGTGCATGTTCAAGAGGGAGCAAAAAAATCAAAAAGTTCGAGGTAGCTTAACTTCGAGCACCGGAAACCGGAGAAATTAAAAATGAGTCCGGTGCAGTACCGAACTCATTTTACCCAAGCTACGCTGCCTAATGAAATAACCTGTCTAACTTTTAGGGGTCACTTCACCGTCTTTGCGTCTTTTATTTTATTATTAGGATAATTATTTAGTCAGTAGCAAGTATCCCATGTTTTTGATGAACACGGGAATCGTTCATTTCTAAATGGGGTTTATCTAACAATCTTCCACCACTCTTGGCCAGCAGCTTCTAATTTAAGTTGTCCCATTTATTGCGGGATTTTTCCTTTAACTCCTTGTACAAACCAATTCATGCTTAAAATATCCTCAACAGATAATTCTTTTCCGTCTTCCACTTTTACTTTTCCGCTTTGATCCTTGATTGGACCATTAAATACAGAAAGCTTTCCATCTATTATGTCTTGTTTTTTCGCATTCACAAGGTCTTGCACATCTTTTGGTACGTTTTTACCGAACGGTGCAATATCCACCATTCCTTCTTTTAATCCTCCAAGATAGGCATCTGATTTCCAAGTTCCGTCAATCACACTTTGCACAGTATTAACATAATATTCTCCCCAATGTAAAGTCGGGTTTGTGATATACGTTTCTGGCGCATAACGATTCATATCTGAATCATTACCCATTCCCCAAACTTTTTTCTCTGCAGCAGCTTGAATACCTGCTGGTGAATCTTGATAGTTTGCTAACACATCTACACCTTGGTCCAATAAGCTGACTGCTGCTTGTCTTTCCGTTGCAGGGTCAAACCATGTATTACTCCATACAACCGAAACTTCAACATCAGGATTTACACTTTGTGCACCTAATGTGAAAGCATTAATCGTATTGATAACCTCTGGGATCGGGAATGCTCCTACATATCCAATTTTATTGTTTTTGGATTGTTTTCCTGCTGCAATTCCTGCTAGATAGCCAGATTCCCAGCCTTTCCCTTGATAGGTTCCCATATTTTCTGCTTTCTTATAGCCAGTTGCATGAAGAAATACAACTTTTGGATATTTTTGTGCCACATTATAAGTAGGATCCATATAGCCAAAGCTTGTTGTAAAAATAATATCATTTTTCTGTGCAAGCTCTTCAATCACACGTTCTGCATCAGGTCCTTCTGGAACATTTTCAACAATAGTAGATTTAATGCCAAACTTTTCATCTACCATTTTTCTTCCTTCATCATGCTGAAATGTCCAACCGCCATCACCAGGAACACCTATGTAAACAAAAGCTACTTTTGGTTTCTCTTTTTTCTCTGTTTGTCCACTAGTTTCTTTTTTATTCTCCTTAGGCGTAGTAGATGCCTGAGAACATCCTGCAGCTAAAGCAACAACCATTATAAATACGAATAATCGAAATAATTTTTTCAAATTACAGCCCCCTAGTATACTTGTACATTAATTTTCCTTGCTTGCTAAATTATTAGGTAAACATTAAAAACCACATCACATCCTTTCATAAAGAGAACCTCAAGCAATGTTCACTTTCCCTAAAACAGATTAAAATGATTAAAATCTCTGTTCTCGGAAATAGGGAATTCCTAATGATTTAGGCTCTATCGTTTGTTTCTTTCTATTTTTCCAGCCAATAAACATTAATACGACAATTGTTGCAATATAGGGAATCATTTTTAAAAAATAGGGTGGGATACCAATGTCAAACAGCTGAATACGGAATCCGATCGCATCGAGTCCTCCGAAAAAATAGGCACAAAGAAGAGCAAGAAGCGGATTCCAGCGGGCAAAGATAATGAGTGCAATCGCAATCCAGCCTCTTCCTGCTGTCATTCCTTCAATCCAGTTAGGCGAATACACCATAATTAAATAGAAACCAGCAAATCCCATTAACATAGACCCCGCAATGACATGAAGATATCGAATTTTCATAACAGAAATCCCCATTACATCAGAGGTAGATGGACTATCACCTACAGCTTTTAAATGAAGCCCCCAAGATGTTTTAAACATGTATAAATACAAAAGAATGCTTAGTGCCATGCTGATCCAAATAAAGATATCCAAATGAGAAAATATTTTTCCGATAAAAGGAATTGGTTCTAAAAAGGATAAATTTACTTTTGGAATAGAGACCGATAAAGCAGCACCGGCAACAGATTTACCCAAATATGCGCTGAATCCTGTTCCAAACAAAGTAATAGCTAGGCCTGAAACGATTTGATTTGCACGTAAAGTAATGCACAAAAAGGCATGAATCAATCCAAGACAACCAGCAGAAATCAATGCAACAACTAGGGAGAGAAACAGACTTTCTGTTTTGATATAGGTAATACAGGACATTACTGCACCAATCAGCATAATACCTTCCGTCCCTAAATGAATAACTCCCGCTTTTTCACTTAATATCCCGCCTAAAATGGCAAACAAAAGGGAGGAACCAGAAGATATCGCTGCCGCAATAATTAAAATCGTTATTTCCATGGAAATAGCCTGCTACTAAAAATACACCCAAACGTACATCCTTAGAGTATTCCTGCTTCTACGAACGCCATTTAGCCAATTGCTCGCTACTCTGGTTTGTATCGCTCTCCACAGGCGTAAATTCCGATGTAGCCCACCGTACATATATAATACATATTAGTTAAGTTAATATTGTATATTGTTTTGCTTGTAAAAGGTTGATAGACGCATTTACATCTCTACCCATGACATGACCACAGTTACATTCATATACTCGGTCAGATAATTTTAAATCCACTTTCTTATGCCCACAACATGAACACAATTTAGAAGAAGGATAAAATCTGCCTACTTGACGTAATTCAATGCCATGTTCGTTGCATTTAGCCTTTAACCATGTTTGAAAGGCATAGAAACACTGGCCAGCCACTGCTTTAGATAGATGTCTATTTTTTATCATTCCCTTTACATTCAAATCTTCTACTGTAATATATTGTGGTTTGGTTTTCACCACATCGTTCACAACAGATTTTACATGTTCTATTCTTATATTAGCCAATTGAACATGTAGCTTTTGCACTCTAAGGATATTCTTGTTTATATTCGCTCTTCTTTTAGTAGCAGATTCACCTCTTTTCTTTTTTATATTTTCATATTTACGTGAGAGAGAGCGCTGTTCACGTTTTAATTTCTTTTCTATCTTTCTTACTTTTGTTGTTTTATTGATGTTTTCATATATATCACCATTACTACAAATGGCAAGCTCTTTAATTCCTAAATCAATCCCTATGCCACCTTGATTCATGGATGGTGGTTGTATTTTTTCTGGCACTTCACATAAAACAGAAATATAATACCTTCCTGATTTACGAGATAAAGTTCCGCTCTTCACAATAGGATCCTTTGGGAGATAACCAAATTCTTTTAGCCTCATCCAACCAATCGTAGGGATTTTCACTCGATGTCTTTCTACTGTCCAGTCTGTCTTATTATTTTTAGGAAAGTAACATTTTACATCTTGATTCTTTTTCTTTTTGAATCTAGGAAATTGGGATAATCCTTTAAAAAATCTTTTAAAAGCTCTATCTCCATTCATAATGGCTTGCTTCACTGCCTTACTGGAAACTGCTTTAATCCATTGGTCCTGTTCTTTCGTGTGGAAATTATTTAACCATTTAGAGAAATCGTATCCACTGATAAACTTCCCTTCTTTTTCATACATTTCTTTATTTTTACTAAGATATAAATTATAAACATATCTACACACGCCAATGGTTTGATGTATCTTAACTATTTGTTCGGCCGTTGGTTTCATTTCTATTAGATAAGCTTTTTTCATTTTGATTCTTCCTCTGATATTTTTTTCTTGTATTTTCTCAATCTGTATATTCTACAGCTAAATACGTGAATAATAGAAATCAAATCTTGAATCATTTCTTCTTGTGGTGATAGTTTCTCATTGTGAACAACGATAATTTATACCCCTCGCTTTTGAAGAAATCCTTCGAACCAGTCGTAGCCAAATCGAACAAACCTATCTTTGTGTGCAATTAAAATCGTAGAAATCTGACCACTAACACAATCGTCTATTAGTTGATTCCAATTTTCCCTCTTGTAATTAAGACCACTTGAAATATCTGTGACAATATTATCTACAATCATTCCTCTTGCATTTGCAAATGTTTTTAAAAACTCTATTTGGTTTTCAAGGTCCTCTCTCTGTCTTTGATTGGAGACTCTCGTGTATATAACTGTTTTACCTACTTTATTATCCTCTTGGATTCCCATCTATTCTTTATACTGATTTTCCGTATAATATCTTCTTCCTTTAGGGTTTCGGTAAGCTGTTAATACACCTTGATTATCCCATCTTTGTAGTGTTCTAACAGATACATTAATCATTTCTGAAAATTCCTTAGGTTTGTATTGTTTCATGTTTACATTATGCTACGTTTGACTATTTTACCTATATTTTCCACCACTTCCATATTCTCCTTTCTTTATTTAACACACTCTATATGTTATTTTTCTTCCATTTAAAACGATATTTACTCATCATTTCTCCGCCAATTAAACAAAAAAGAATTGCTCCCTGAAGCATGAGAGACATAGAGGAAGGCAAACCAATTGTCTGTACACTAAACCCTCCAACCGTTAACCCTCCGATAAAAATGGAAGTAACAATCATTGCCCAAGGATTTAGTTTTGCGAGCCATGCCACAATGATCGCCGTATATCCATAACCTGGAGAAATACCATACATAAGTCGATGTGCTACGCCAGAAACCTCCAGCATTCCTGCAAGTCCTGCAAGACCACCGCTGATCATCATCACGATTAGAATATGCTTATTAATGCGAATTCCAGAAGAGACCGCTGCCGAAGGGTTTGCTCCAAGCAGCCTTAATTCATACCCCCAGCGGGTTTTTGCTGTTACAAAAGCAAAAAGAACGACAATAATCAATGCAATAATTATGCCAACATGCAGTCTTGTTGACCCGATATTTGCAAGCATCTGAAAAGGAGTAAAAATAGCTGTTCCTGGGAAATTAAATCCATTTGGATCTCTCCATGGTCCAAAAACAAAATAATCCAAAAGCAATATTCCTACATAGTTGAGCATAAGGGATGTAATCAGCTCATTCACTTGAAAATAAGTACGTGGTATTGCTGTAAATAGGCCCCATAATGCACCTGACAGTACTCCTGCAATGACCATTAATGGAAGATAGACTGGTCCTGGTAGATTAGGAAAGTAAATGGTTATTGCTGTAGCGCCAATCGCACCGACGACAAATTGACCTTCTGCCCCAATATTCCAAATGGATATCCGATAAGCTATTGCAACGCCTAGCCCACATAATAATAGTGGAATCGCCTTTACTAACGTTTCACTAATTCCAAAACTTGAGCCAAATGCCCCCTGCACCATTCTTGTATAAATAGTAATGGGATTCATTCCATTCAGCAAAATGAAGAGTGCACAAAGAAAAAGAGCTACAAAAATGGAAATAATCGGAACCCAAAAGCTCCCTGCCTTTTTCATCGGATCAAATTCCAACGTAAAAGGAAGAAACGATAATTTAGTTGCATCTTCTTTTATGCTGGCATTCTGCTGCTGTTGAATAGATGCTTTTTGACTCATGCCATAGCTCCTTCCCTTTGACTTATTCCTGCCATTAATCGTCCAATATAATCTTTGTCAGCTTGTCCACGCTCTAACATTCCACTAATTTTCCCGTTATATAAAACAAGTATTTTATCCGACAATTGCATCACCTCATCTAAATCCTCTGAGATAAGAAGAACACCGCTACCTATATTTCGTAAATCAACTAGCATCTGATGAACTGCTTCAGTAGCCCCAACATCTAATCCTTGTGTTGGATGAACTGCCACCATCAGTTTAGGATTTTGATCTATTTCTCTCGCAAATAATAATTTTTGCTGATTCCCTCCTGACAGCTGGCGAACTGGACTATGCAAGTCTGGTGTACGTACATCAAATCTTTCAACAAGCTCCGCTGCCCATTCTTCATTTTTTTTCTTTTGCAGCAATCCATATTTAGTACGTTTATTTGTTCTGTATGTTTTTGCAAGTAAGTTATCAATAATACCTAAACTTCCGGCAAGCCCACTTTTCATGCGGTCTTCTGGAATATGAGCAATTCCTTTATCAATTAACATTTGCGCTGTTGGGGATTGCAAGTCTTCTTCGTAAAAACGAACTTTTCCGCTTGTCCAAGATAGAAGACCTGTTAAAGCTTCTGCAAGCTCTTTTTGCCCATTTCCTGCGACTCCAGCAACACCGACGATTTCATGTTCGTGAATAGTAAAATCAATATCATCTATTGCATCGATGCCATGCTCTGCTCTAACTACTAAATTTTCCACTTCCAAAATAGGTTTTCCTATTTGTTGTGCCTCCATCGAAATCCCCTGCGACATTTCCCTGCCAACCATTAACTGTGCCAGCTCTTCAACAGAAGTATCTTTTTTATCTATTTGAGCAATCATTTTCCCTTTTCTCATAACCGAAATCCGATTTGAAATAGCCATTACTTCCTTTAATTTATGTGTCGTAATAATCATCGTTTTCCCGTCATTTTTCAATTCTTGCATTGTCTGGATAAGTTGATCCACTTCTCCTGGCGTTAAAACTGAAGTTGGCTCATCAAAGATAATAATATCCGCCCCTCGGTAAAGTGTTTTAATGATTTCCACTCTTTGCTGTTCTCCAACCGATAATCTCCAAACTGGCAAATTGGTTGGAAATGACAAACCGTATTTTTCTGCAATTGCTTTTATCTCTTTTTCTTTTTTATTTCTCCAGGATTTCCCTCTCCAAATATTGCTTTTTTCACCTAATATAATATTTTCAATGGCTGTCAACGTATCTACAAGCCGAAAATTTTGATGAACCATTCCAATTCCCAGATCCATTGATTCTTTTGGAGAGCGAATTCTAGATGGAACACCTTGTATGACAATAGAACCGCTGTCTGCCTTATATATTCCGGAAAGCATACTCATAATTGTACTTTTTCCAGCACCATTTTCACCTAATAATGCATGGATTTCTCCTTTCTTAACAAAGAAGTTGACATGATCACTAGCAACTACGTCACCAAATTTTTTTACTATGTCCTTCATCTCCACTGCATATTGTGATCGTGACATTAACACACCTCTTTTCACCATAAGAAAGCCTTATCATATGGTATTTTATGAATATTCTAAATTATGTACCAAGGAGAATAGAAAGTCTACGAATGTGTAAGAAAATGTTACAAGAAACTATTTATGGAAACCTTTCATTATAAAACTTCAAAAAGGAAAAATCATCCTACAATAGTAATTTTCAAGATAACATCCGCCGCTAAGAGGGATTCACACCCATGACACATGAAATGAAATAATTTTCTTAAATAAGCAGGGAGCAGCAGGAATATAAAGAGGCTCCCGCGGGAAATGCGAGAAAGACGAGACTCAGAAGGAAAGCGAAGTGTATTCTGACTGCGGACTAATTGAGAGCGCTAAAGCTTTTTTCAGATAGACATAGATAAATAAGAGAGGCTGGTCGGTTTATTAATAAAAATTAAGAGAATGATAATTCCATTAGAATACAAAAATATATATCTATTTCCCAGACGTGTTGATTAACCAATAACTGCCTAAAAAATTTTGGTTGTTGGTCCTGATTCACTCTTTATCGGACAAACTCCCCTCTTTTCTCTGCTGTTTTTGTCCTGATTCATCCTTTTCAAATCTAAACAGGTAAAATGTACTTGTTAACAAAGCTACTTACTATTTCACAGGATAATTCTATCTAATTTTGGATAATCAACACTCTTGATCTATTTGATTTCTTCCCTTCTATACTATAAATACATTCTATCTTCCTCTCTACAAAAAGGAATTTTTTCCAATTTATCGAATTAATAAAGAGAGAATAACTAGGAGGAAATAATTTGAAAAAAACGACCAAAATCATAAAAGACGCTTGTGCAGAACAAGAAATTACATACACATTAATAGAAACTGGTTCTGATAAAATCTGTTTTATGTTTTCTGGACTAGGATACACCTATGATAAACCACTGTTTTATTATGCAACCATGCTGATGCTTGAAAAAAACATCGATGTAGTTCAAGTGCATTATTCTTATGATAAGGAATTTTTGAAGCAACCTGCTTATTTGGCAACTGAATCAATGATGAATAGCATTCAGCCAATTATGGATGTCCTCCTTAAAAACACTCATTATAAAAAAACATTTTTTTTAGGAAAATCCCTTGGAACTATTCCAATTGTGAACGGAATCATGAAAAACAACAGCTTTCCATCCTCAAAAATAATCTTACTTACTCCTTTATTAAAAATGGATGAGATGTTTAAATCCATAATAGAAAGCAAACACGAAGGAATTCTTGTAATTGGAGACAAAGATCAGCATTATGACTTGAATAAATTAGAACAAATGAAACAAACATCCTTACAAGTTGATATTATCAAAGATGCCAATCATTCTTTGGATATAGCAGAATTAGATACAGTTGCATCCATTGCCGTTATTAGTCGAGTAATGAAGAACATCGTTAAAATAGTAGAATAGAATTTAATTGAAAGAATTCAGTAGACTTCCATGCAGCAAAATTTGCACCATGACCCATGAAAATAGGAACTTTGATTAAGATTCATTGTTATGTTGAAGCAGGGAGCAGTCAGAATACACGAAGACTCCCGCGGGAAAGCGAGAAAGACAAGACCCCGCAGGAAAGCGAAGTGTATTCCGGCTGCGGACTCATTGAGAAAGCCAACGTCCCTTTTTCAGGGTAGACAGAAAAAAAGATGATTAGTATGATAACAAAAAGCACTAATTCTCTTAATATATTGAAGTTATAATAAGCATTTATTGTTTTTAACACTTTCTACAAATTTTCAGCCCACTAGGAGACAATTATGGAACAGAAAAAAAGATATGAAGCTCTATTAAATAACATAAACCAATATAATTCCGGACAAATAGGCATAACAAGAATTGCTTATTCCAACGAAGAGCAAGCTTGCACCCATGCATTTATGCGATTATGTAAAAATGAAGGGCTGGATATTCGCCTCGATAGCTGCGGAAATCTTATTGCCAGAAGAGAAGGGAAAAGGAATGAACTGCCTCCTGTTGTTATGGGCTCTCATTTAGATACTGTGTATCATGGTGGAAAATATGATGGTGCTGTTGGCGTTACAGCAGCTTTGGAAGTAATTAAACGATTAAATGAAAAAAATATAATAACCGACCATCCTCTTGAAATTATTTCATTCGCCTGCGAAGAATCTGCTCGTTTTGGTGTTTCAACCGTTGGAAGTAAAGCAATGGCTGGTTTAATAGACAAAAGAAAATTTAGTATACTTCAAGATAGAGATGGAATTACAATGGAAAAAGCCTTTTCCCATTGTGCTCTCCATTTTGATCAAATAGATTCGGCATACAGAAAAAATGAGAAGTTCAAGTTATTTTTAGAACTTCATATTGAGCAAGGCCCTGTACTTATTAATGAAAATAAAAAAATCGGGATAGTTACAGGCATTGCTGCTCCAGCAAGATATATTGTAAAAATCAAGGGATCAGCTTCCCACTCTGGCACAACCCCAATGAATATGCGTCAAGATGCTTTGCTTGGTGCGTCCGAAATTACTCTTGCACTGGAAAAAGCAGCAAAAAAGGAGCATATATATGGAACAGTTGCTACTGTTGGTGTGCTGAATTTACCTTTAGGTGCAATGAATGTCGTGCCCGGTAATGTTGAAATGAAAGTGGATATACGATCCTCCTCCATCGATTCCAGACAACGAGTGATCGATTATTTATTCCAAACTATTTCATCAATCGAAAAAAAACGTCAACTAGTTGTAGAATACGAAGAAATAAGTATGGAAAATCCCGTGTTATTATCATCTGAGATTGTGCATAATTTAGAATCAATCTGTGAAGAACAAAAACTTGACTATAAACTGATGCAAAGTGGTGCAGGACATGACGCAATGAATATGACGCTATTTGGACCTGTTGGACTTATTTTTATTCCATCCGTTAATGGGTTAAGTCATCATCCAGATGAGCATACAGATCTTGAAGACATTTTATTAGGAATAGATGTTTTAGAAAAAATGGTGCTGAAACATGCCATGCAGGTTTAAATTCTTTTACTAAAAAATGAAAACAAAAGCAGCCGTTATTTCAACAGCTGCTTCTTGTCATTATCTTATAAACCATTAATCTATACTCTGATTCAAGGAAATATTTTATACACTTTTTACTTCCACTCAGCAATTGTTTCAATTGGCAATCGGTAAGATTTATAGCCTTCATCTGCAGCCTTACCGACTGAAAGCAGCATCACAGGTACATATCTTTTTTTATCCAATCCAAATGTTTCAGCAATATTCGCTTTATCGTAGCCGCCAATTGGATTTGTATCATATCCATGTGCTCTTGCTGCTAACATCAGCTGCATGGAAACAAGGCCACTATCGATTAGTATAGTTTCTCGATTCACTTGTTCTGGCAACGTTGCGAAGTGATTAGCAAATGCTGCCAGTTGGCGCTCTTTCACTTCTTGTGGCATATAACCTAATTCAACAGCCTTCGAATAAATTTCATCTGCATAATCAAAGTTATTCATATCTGCAAAAACAGCAATTACCGCTGATGATGTTTTCACTTGTTGTTGATTAAAGGAAGCTAATGGTGCCAGTTTTGCTTTTGCCTCTTCGCTGTCAATAACAAGAAAACGCCATGGCTGCATATTAATGGATGATGGTGCCGTTGTCGCTTCTTCTAATATCTCCTTCATCTCTTCCCTGCTGATTTTTACCGTTGGATCATAATTTCTGATAGAGCGTCTTCCTTTTATAATTTCCATAAAATCATTTGTCTTTAATTTTGTTGTCATTGTTTTTTCCTCTTTTCCATAAATTATATTTTAACTTTTGACACATTATCGCCGATTTTGGAGAGCATTTTTAATAACAACTGCATTTCTTGTTCACTAAACTCGTTAAGTGTTTGCCTGATAAATTGTTCTTTTTCTTTTAATGATGCCTCAATCACATTTCTTCCATGTTTAGTTAAACAAACTAATGTAACTCGATTATCTTCTGCCTTTTTCCTTCTAGAAATCATTTCTGTAGCTTCTAATTGTTTTAAATGCCGAGTAACCGCAGCATGATCTATTTTGACCATTTTCTGTAGATCAGTTTGACTAATTTCCTCCACATGATAAAGCTGCTGAAGCATCTCAATACGTGATGGACTAGCTCCTAAACAAGTTTCAAATTTAGTATTTAACTCTTTATTTAAAACATGCAACTGATAAAAAATCTGCAGTTTAAGAGAACAAAGATTTGTCAATACATCAACTCCTTTTCAATAGTTACAGTTTTCATTTATAGCGATAATTCCATCAAGGGGCTTTTCCAAATGTCTCCAAGCTAAACTTCATAAAAAGCGAGAGTATGCGCTAGGCTTACTGATCGATAAGAGTGGAAAGAATGGTTGGTTAAAAAGCAAAGATTTAATATTTGACCCCTCAATAATTGATAGGTCAAATATATATCCATATAATTTTATTGTCAATTCATAAGCTTTCAACTAAAGGGATGATGTTTCATGTTAAAGCTCTTTGAGCGGCGGACCAAATCCAAGACATAAATGACAGATTGATTTACAGATTTGTCAAAAAAACAACCCTATATCATAGTAAAATTAAACTGTTTCGAATAGCTCCTAAGTATTAGAAGAGCTATTTAAAGGTTAACTCCACCCTTGTTCAAAAAGTAATCGTTTTAATTAATTGACAGAAAAAAACAAGAAGCATAAACTTAAAAGGGAAAATGAAGGGATAAGCTGGAGGCGAAAAAAATATGGATGCTATTAAAAAACAATGTGCCAAGGAAGCGCTGCAATTTATTCAAGAGAATACCATTATCGGATTAGGCGGCGGCAGTACCATAGCGTATTTAATTGAATTTATTAAATCTGCTAATCTCTCCGTTAAAATTGTAACCCCTTCCACCACTACCAAAATGCTATGTGTAAGCAATGGATTAGAAGTCCTTCCAACAAGTAGTGTGGAGAAAATCTCCGTTGCTTTTGACGGATGTGATGAAGTAGATGAACAGCTTATTGCATTAAAGAGCGGAGGCGGGATTCATACAAAGGAGAAACTCATTGCAAATATGGCCGATGATTATATTCTGCTGATCGATGAAAGCAAGTTTGTTCCTTCTTTAACTGGAAAATTTCCTATTGTATTGGAAATTTTAGAAGACAGTTTATCCTTTGTAAAAAAAAGGATTTATGAAATTGGCGGTATACCAACTATTCGCCAATCAACAGAAAAAGATGGTTACACAATCAGTGATAATGGGAACCTATTAATGGACGTTCGTTTGGAAAATATTGATGATTTCACAGGACTTCAAGAAACATTAACGGCTATCTGTGGTGTTGTGGAAACATCCCTGTTTACAAAAGAAGTAACGAAAGTACTTATTGCTAAAGAAACTAGTTTTCAAATATTATCCAAAAATAATAATGGGGTGATAGCATGACTAAATTAAATTGGGCTATTTTAGGACCTGGAACAATTGCGGCAGAATTTGCAGAAGCACTAAATGAAGTTAATGGCAGTATTTACGCTGTTGGATCACGAACATTGGAAAAAGCGGAACAATTTGCAAAGGCCCACCATGTAGAAAGAGCTTACGGCGACTACAAAGAAATGCTCCAAGATGAACAAATAGATGTTGTTTATATCTCAACTCCTCACTCTAATCATTATGAATATATTATACAGAGCTTAGAAAATAATAAACATGTATTCTGTGAAAAAGCAATCACGGTAAATAGTCAGCAATTAGATGAAATTGTTCGCTTAGCAGAAGAAAAACAATTAATTGTAGCTGAAGCGATGACCATCTATCATATGCCGTTGTTTAAACAGCTTCGCGAAGTCGTTCAATCTGGCAAAATCGGCAACTTAAAGATGGTAACCGTTTCTTTTGGAAGCTGTAAAGAAAACGATGCAACAAACCGTTTTTTTAATAAAGATTTAGCTGGAGGAGCACTTTTAGATATAGGTACATACGCTCTTTCTTTTACTAGGTTTTTCCTTTCTAGCCAACCGCATGAAATTATCACAACCGTTAATGAATTTGAAACAGGTGTTGATGAACAATCCGGCATCGTTTTAAAAAATGGGGATAATGAAATGGCTGTTGTCACACTGACTATGCGCGCAAAAATGCCGAAACTTGGCGTGGTGGCAGGTGATTTAGGTTATATTACTGTAGAAAATTTCCCTCGTGCAGCAAAAGCAACGATAACCTATCTTGATGGATCACAAGAAATAATAGAAGCTGGAGATACAGCAAAAGCATTGCATTATGAAGTACAAGATATGGAGCAATACATTGCTAAGAAAACAAGCAAGGAAACGTTAGATTTATCTGTAGATGTAATGGATATCATGACAGAAGTAAGAAACCAATGGGGCATTGTTTACCCGTTTGAATAGGGATATTGATAGGGGAAAATTTAGTATATTAAAAGAAGGATAAATGATACGAAGAGGTAAAAAATATTTCGTATCTTGGTTTGGGTTTTTATTTATGTAAAAAAGAAGGTTTGTGGTAATCACACGCAACCTGAATACACTTCGCTTTCCGTGGGGCTCGCGCTGAGCCGCTTCGGCCGATGGCCTGCAGGGTCTCAGCTGTCTCGCTAATACCACACGGAAAGCGAGCATCCTGAAACGAGAATCTTGCCCCTATTTATAAGGTATAATGTTTGCAACATTAATCAATCACCCTTTTCTCATTGCTCTAAACCAAGTTATTATATACCTTTTTAAAAAAATATGTCTAATTTGTGACGAATTGTCTATTTACTCACAATTCTCCTAAATACTTACTTGTACTAGGTATTTAGTATATGTTAAATTCATAGAGTAGCTATACACTATGAATTTATTGCCACTTTACTCCTTCTTACCAGCAGCATGAACAGTGGCTTGGTGGAGATGAAAAGTCTAAATGAAAAAGAATATACTCACCCAACTTCGCGAACATCCTGTTGCATTTCGAGGCATCATCGCCATTTCCTTATTAGCATGCTGGCTCCTTGTTTATTTTGCTAATGGATCATCTAATGTGTTAACACATTTATTTTATTTTCCGATTATTTTGACAGCATATGGTTTTGGCAGAATTGGCGGTATAACGGTTGGAATTGTTGCAGGAATTGTAATGGGGCCTATTATGCCACTAGATGTAGTGAACAATGTTCACCAAACCGCTTTTAATTGGGAATTGCGTTTAGTGTTTTTTTCCTCTGTTGGTTTTTTAGCCGGCTTATTATTCGAACGCTTTCGAAAGCAAAGAGAGTATTTAGATGAAATCGGTACATCCATTATTTCTTCTTTAGCAAAAGCAATTGAAGCTAGAGATAAATATACAAATGGCCATTGTATAAATGTGATGAAATTAGCTGTTTCTCTCAGCCGTGAACTAAAACTGTCCCTTACAGAAGAAACCAATATAAAATGGGCAAGCCTAATACATGATATTGGCAAAATAGCTATCCCAGAGGACATCTTAAATAAACCTGGAAAGTTAACAAAAGAAGAATATGAAATCATTCAACAGCATCCCAGTATAGGCGCAAAAATTATTGAGCCCCTTGAAAACCTTTCTGTCATTTTGCCTGGAATCAAGTATCATCATGAGTGGTTGGATGGTACCGGTTACCCAGAAGGTCTAACAGAAACAGAAATACCTTTACAAGCAAAAATCATTGCCGTTGCCGATGTTTGGGATGCACTTACATCCGATCGCCCTTATCGAAAAGGGATGTCAGAGCACAAACCGCTGCCAATATATTAACAGATATGGCAGGGAAAAAATTAGATTCAGAACTGGTTTCTATCTTTTTGAATAAAGTTGTGTTAATGAAAGCTGAAGCGAAGTAATACTTTAGTCATATTTTAGTATGTTTATAGTAAAAACAGGTAATCAGCAATAAAAAAGTGTTACAGAGATTCCACTCCATAACACTTTTTTTACGTTAGGAAGTAACTTTAATCATTCCCTCTTCAATCGTCACCGTTTGATTTGGTTGTAAATTAGTAAATACTACTGGTGTAATAATGGACGGTACCTTCGTTTTAATTGCATCAAAGTCAATATCCATCAGTTTTTGCCCTTGCTTTACCTTGTCTCCATCTTTAACAAATATCGTAAAGCCTTCTCCTTTTAAGTTTACCGTATCAAGTCCAACATGAATAAGGAGTTCTTTCCCATTATGGTCGATTAAACTAATCGCATGTTTTGTCGGAAACACACTTACCACTTCCCCATCAAATGGAGCCACTAATATACCATTTACAGGGTCAATTGCAAATCCATCACCCATCATTTTTTGAGAAAAAACAGGATCTGGCACTTCTTCAATAGCAAGTAGTTTCCCTTCTAATGGCTGTATAAATTCTAACTTATTTTCGTCTTTTCTTTTAAAAAATTTGTTGAACATGCAATAAACCTCCAACACCTAATTTTCTACTTAATTATATTGTTTCGATTATTTTTTCTTTTTTCCTGCCTAAAAATCGAAATAATATTTTCCAGTATTTATTCTTAGTCTTATTTTACATAAAATCATTCGATTTCAGGACAATTTCACACTATAATACCGCATCGCCCTTGGCACTCCTTGAATCATTAAATCCCCATTTATAATCAACTGCCTCAATCTATATTCTATGTATTGATCACCAATATACTGATCTAAATATCCTATCACTTCTCCAATGACTCTAGCAGCCTTAATGAAACCTCGATTTCCCTTCTTTTTGTGTAACTTTTTCACTGTACATAAAATATAAGAATCATAATAATCCTCTGGCACGCTGCGAATTTGTCCATTATCCCATATTCTCAGTACTTCTTTTGATTGTGATAACAGTTCCCATTCCTGCACCAGCTTTTTTCGCTCTTCTAATGTGATAGGCAATTCTTTTTTGTTTTTAGTATAAATAACTTTTAATTGATCAGGACTAATTTCACCAGTATGCCTAATCATACATTCTGTACCTGCTGATAACGGGATGTGTTTTTGAAAACTGGAAGTTGTATTTATGATATATATATTATTTCGTATATCTTTTAATAGATAAAGAATAAAGCGCAAGGCCGTTTGTTCATGGGAATTATCTGCCGTCCAAATCACTATTGGTCTGTCACTTGGAATATCCTTTATTTTTCTGATTGTTCTTTTATAATATGAGTTATAAATATCAATTTCTTCTTCGTAATTTAGATGCTCTTCCATCCATTCCCCTTTTTCAATCATGCCGCTTTTCTTATGCAATTGATAAATCGATCCAACAGAAAATAAATCAGAAAGTCGAATTATTTGCTCCTTTTCTGCTAAATCCATCTCTCTTAATGCCATTTTTAGACTCCCAGCAGGAGAATCTCCAAATACAATATGGACTTTATTAAAATCCTTTTTGTTTTCATCCTTTAATTGGGTTGATTTGTATCGAAGAAAATCTAAATATATATCTTTACAGCCTTTTATAAACTTTTCTTCGGGATACTCCTTTTCCTCCAGCATTTTAATACGAATGAATAAGATAAATAAAAGGGATTTTGCTTCTTCTTCACTTGTACCTTTTTTAATAAGTTCTTTTAACTCTTCTATTGATGAAAACACTGAAAAATGCCTCCTTCACAAAATACTCCCTTGTTCTACAAATAAAAGCTCACTTTCCATACTCAGCAAATTCTTTTTCATTGCCGTTAAATACATTTAAATCAATAAATTTTTCTTTCCCATTATATCCTGCCAACTGTCCTTTATCAGCATATTGCCAAAAGGTCCATTTTCTTTTGTCTGTCAACGCTGGCTTTTTATAAACATTACGTATCCATATATCGCAGTTATCGAAACGATTTTTTATGTAAAGGTTATAAGCTTTTTCGGTTGCATATAAAATAACCTGTTTGTCATAATGCTCTTCTAGTATTTGAATCATATCTTTCAATTCTTTTTCTACTTGAACAGGGTTTGGTGGATTTTTTTCTTTATCTCCATAAAACTCCACATCAATTACAGGTGGAAGTGTATTTTTTTCCCACGGAACTGTTTTTATAAAGTTCTCTGCTTGCGTTTTCCCTTCACTATCATAGCTAAAAAAATGATAGGCACCGATTCTTAATTTTGTTTGAGAAGCATTTTTCCAATTGCTAAAAAAATAGTCATCGACAAATTTGCTTCCTTCTGTCGCTTTTATAAAAGCAAACGTCAGCTCTTGTTGTTCTAATGTGGACCAATTAATCTCCCCTTGATATGTTGCAACGTCCACTCCTTTAACCGAATAGCTTTTTGCATTTGCACTATTCAGCAAAAAGATCCCTTGATTCCATAATAAAAACAATACACTTAACGAAATGAATAAAAACATTGTCAGTATAAACCAGATTTTCTTTTTTCTTAAATAAGAGATTATTCCTCATCCTTTCTTTTTTGTTTTTATATAAAACCTAATTTTACCATATGTTAAGAAAATAAAAACCGCTTATTTTGAAGCGAATTAAATAGCCCCTGTTTATACCTAATAAAACAGGGTAAAAAAGTAAGATATAAAGACTTAAGGAGGAACCAAACTTATGACACTTTTTGACCAACAAAAAAATGGTACCCCTGTACAAACACAAAATAGACAGCCTGGGTATCAAAAAGAACTAAATCCAGCACCAATTGAAGAATTAGAACATATAAAAGGAAATAATCGTTTGGCAGGTAAAAATGCCCTAATAACTGGAGGCGACAGCGGTATCGGACGAGCAGTCGCCATCCAATATGCAAAAGAAGGTGCAAATGTTGCGATTGTTTATTTAGATGAAGAAGAAGATGCACAATATGCAAAGGAGCGACTAGAAAAAGAAGGCATAGATGTTCTTCTCTATAAAGGAGATATCACGGATGAAGCGTTTGATCAGTATGTGATTAATGATGTGATAGAGCAATGGGGGAAATTAGACATATTAGTAAATAATGCTGGCTATCAATTAGCTCAAAACGACCTGACTGATATTACGACAGAGCAATTTGAAAAAACTTTCCAAACAAATATTTTCTCTATCTTTTATTTAACAAAAGCAGCAATGCCCCATTTAAAAGAAGGCAGTTCCATCATTAACACTTCTTCTCTAAGTGCAACAGGAGTTCCAACTCTAATCGATTATAGTTCAACAAAAGGAGCTATTAATTCCTTTACACGTGCTGTTGCCAAAAATGTAGCCCCAAAAGGAATCCGTGTAAATGCTGTGGCACCAGGACCAGTTTGGACACCATTGCAGCCTGCATCCTTGCCAGAAGAAGCTATTGAAAATTTTGGAACCGACACACCACTTGGCCGTCCAGGCCAGCCAGCAGACTTAGTCGGTATTTATACATTACTCGCTTCTGATGAAGGGGCATTTATTACAGGACAAATCATGCATGTTGATGGAGGACTATATTCCTCTTCTTGATTAATAAGTTAATGTTTTTATGCAAAAACAACGGTTGGTGCATGTCTTCCGTTGTTTTTTGCATGGTATCAAACCGTCTTATTACCTCGTTTTTTCCGACCAAACCTTCTAACTTTTAAGAAAATAAATTTTTTTATCGTTTTTATTTTTCTCTACGCTCTATAAACCAATCGCATTTTTTGGTCCCATAAAAATCAATTTAAATAATATCAAGGCAATTTCTTCTGGTGTTTGCTTCATTCCATTGTTCAACCAATGTTGAATAACACCAATATGTGCTGACATGACATAAGCTGAAAAGATTTCGAGCGGAACAAGCACCTCTTCTTTTTTTGTTTTGTTAATGATATGGAAAAGCAGATTATTTTTCATCACTTCTTTTAATTTTTCCTGAAACGAAGGATCCCCTTTTGGTCCTAATACTACTTTCATGAATGCTGCATTTTCTTTTAAATATGTGAAAAACTGTACGACAAAGGGAAGCGGCTGATTATTCGCATGATATTCATTTATTTCTTCTATACTTAACTCTTTCAGCTGTGTTTGTTTGCTTTTTATTCTCTGCAATATTTCTTCTTCACATTGCTCTAACAAATCATATTTATCACGATAATGTAAATAAAAAGTTCCTCGATTTATTTCTGCCTTTTCCGTTAAATCACGAACTGTAATGCCATCAAATCCTTTTTCCTCCATCAATTCTGTTAATGCATCTCTTATCATTCGTTTCGTTCGCACGACTCTTCTATCGATTATTCGCTCTGACAATTTAATTCCTCCATATTCATTCGTTTTTTTTTATTATTTACTGAACATAAAAGCGAATTAATGTTGATTACTAAACAAGTCACCAGGAATTGATTATTGTTTTATAATCTAATGTTATTATAATTAATCTTATCAAAATTAATCAACAGATTGTTCATTAACGAAAGGGGAATACATTTGAATATATTTAAACAAAAAATAATTAGGCTATCACCACTTATTGTTCTTATCGTGATGGTTATCTTCAGTTTGACCTTTATACCATCTATTCACCCAACTCCTAAAAATCTGCCTATTGCCATTGTAAATGAAGACAGTGGAGTGGAACTTCCTAATCAAACGAAGTTAAACTTAGGTGAAAAAATTCTTAATACTGTAAAAACAACCAGCAGTGCACAATCAAACGAGGAACCTGCTATTAAATGGGTGGAAGTAAATAACGAGAAATTGGCAAGATCAGGGATGGATAATCAAGAATATTACGCTTCCCTTATCATTCCAAGTGACTTTAGTCAAAAACAACTAACGCTTCAAACGAAAGAACCAACCTTGCCAAGTATTACTATATTTGTGAATCAAGGGATGAATTATACTGTGTCGAACATCGCGACGCAGATGCTTAATGGTGTAGTAGCCAATCTAAATAATAATGTACGTGATGAAGCATTAAAAAATTATGAGCAAGCAGGCCTAACACTTACACCAGAGCAAGCTTCCATATTGATTAACCCAGTTAAAACAGAATTAATCAATGTAAATAAAGTCGGTACACACAGTGCTAATGGTAATGCTCCAATCTCCTTATTTCAGCCTGTATGGATGGCAAGCTTGATTGGTTCTGTTTTAGTTTTTCTCGGAGTAAAAAAGATGACTTTTCTAAATCGCAAAGAAAAGCTGTTTGCTAAACTAATGCAAGTGCTTATCGGTATCGTACTTTCTCTTATTGTAGGGTTTGGATTAACATGGTTTGCTGATGGGGTTCTTGGACTTGATGTGCCGAAAAAAATAGATACAGCATGGTTTATCTCCATAACATATTTGAGCTTTTACTTTATGATTACCGCTCTAATGTCTTGGATTGGTTTTATCGCTGTACCAATCTCTGCCATTACCCTTTTCTTTGGTGCTCCGCTCTTAGCAATGGCCCCAGAACTTATGCCATCCTTTTATAAGGACTGGATTAATCCTTGGCTGCCAATGCGTTTTATGGTAGATGGTCTTCGGGAATTATTCTTCTTTGATAAAGGATTAAACTGGAACCATTCAGTAGCTGTATTAACTGGAATTGGTTTAGTAAGTTTGGCTATTATTTTTATTTCAGTTTTAAAACCAGAATCTAAGAATAAAGACAAAAACGTTGTTGCAACTGAGGTCGAAACAGTTTAACTTTTATTATGTAAAGACGAAAGCTTCTTCTCATTCGGAAGAAGCTTTCGTTCTTGTTATATACATGCCATTGCTGGTTCAGTCATGATTTATGTTGATCGGTTTTGCTGCTTTTGTCCGCGTTCCTCAGCAGTTTTTCCGCGTTTCTCCCAGTAATTCCGCGTTCCTCACGATAATTCCGCGTTTCTCCCAGTAATTCCGCGTTTCTCCCAATAATTCCGCGTTTCTCTCAATAATTCCGCGTTCCTCCCAGTAATTCCGCGTTTCT
>JBDNRM010000013.1:0-12871 GCA_047718615.1 Bacillus sp. (in: firmicutes)
GGAGAAACGCGGAATTACCGTGAGGAACGCGGAATTATCGAGAGAAGCGCGGAAAAACCCGTAGAAGCACAAAAAAACGTACAACGTTCACCAAAAAAAGAGGAAAGCACTCGAGTCTTCCTCTCAAACTGGCATAATCCATCTGATTAAACCGACTATTAAACCTTAAATCTCTCTATAATTTGCTTCAACTCTCGTGCCATTTGATTTAAATCATCTATGGTTTGTTGGACTTGGTGCAGGGCTTGCTGCTGAGTTGTTGTGCTTGTTGACACCTGACTAACTGAGGTCGCATTTTCTTTTGCAATTCTAGCCAGTTGTTCGATAGAAGCTGTTGTTTCTTCCATACTTGCGGAAATATCTTCCGATGACGAAGAAACCTCTTGAATTTGAGCAGTAATTTTCTGAATAGCACCTTGAATATTTTTAAAGGCAAGTCCGGCATTGTTGGATGCATGAAGACTGACTTCCATTTCTTCCTTTGCTTTAGCGGTTGATGAAATGGCTGTATTTGAATCCTCTTTAATAGTAGAAATCAGTGCAACGATTTCTCCGGCCGACTGCTTGGAACGTTCCGCTAACTGACTTACTTCCTTTGCCACAACAGCAAATCCCTTTCCGTTTTCGCCTGCACGTGCTGCTTCAATGGCTGCATTTAGTGCCAGCAAATTCGTTTGCTCGGCAATATCATTAATAAGAGTAGAAATTTCGCCAATCTTATCTGAGCCTTTACCGAGTCGCATCATAGCGGTAGAAGTCTCGTTGACTGCTGCATCTAACATGTTCAGTTCGAGAATAGCCCCTTGGATAATTTCATTTCCTTCTGAAGCATACTCGTTTACACGTTGGGAATAGTTGGACATTTCAGAAGAAGAATGAGCAATGGATTCCATTCTGTTAGAAACAATGTCCATCGCCTTCGAAGTTTCAGCAGCGCTTTCCATTTGTATGTAGGAACCTTGGGAGACAGCTTCTATTCCTGATTGAACCTCTTCTGCTTTTTCCTTTAAGTCATTCTGATTATCTACTAACTGAGAAGAAGTAGCTGAAAGACTTCCCTCCGCTTTCCTAATACTCAACGTTATGTTCCGCAAGTTGTTAATCATATTATTCACAGCGTTTGCCAATACTTGAAATTCATCCTTTCGTTTAAAAGAAAGCGGGTCTCCTGATAAATCATTATTAGAAATTTTCGACAAGCGCTTCACAACCATACCTATTGGTCCGATAATAGATCTTGCCATCCAAATAGCCACAAGGAGAGAAACAGCGGTAGAAAGAAAAGCGATTCCTATAAACCATTTTTTCTGTACTTGATTATCTGTGAGTATCGCATCACTTGTGTGGGTTAATTGATTATCTGCCTTGAGTTCTACATTCCCCCATGCCTCTCTTGCATCCGTTGACCACGTTTGGCAAAACTCTTTCATTATAGGAATTGCTGCATCACTCCCACCTTTTTCATAAGCAGGAATAACTTGGTCGACTATTAATTTCTCCCATTTTAAACTTTTAGCAACAGCATCATTAAAGGCATCAGAAGGACCCATTAACTTCTTAAGCTCTGCTTGTATGGCTACAGCATTTTCCGTTTCTTCCAAGAATTTTTCTTTATATGCATCATCTCCATATAATACATAGCCGCGAGCAAGAATAACACGATTGGTGATATTCTCCGCCATTTCAGAAGCTTTCCAAATCAAAGCGTATTCATCTTCCATTATTTTTGCTAATTTAGCATCATGCTGTTCATTGCCTATATAACTAAAAACAACAATTGCCATAATAAATAGCAAAATAGAACCAAATCCAAGAAGAAATTTTTGTTTAATATTCATCGAAATATCCTCCTTTTAAGATTGTTTTCTTTTTTGTAGAAAAGTATTTATTTGAAAGGAACCGGTTCCGTATGTAAGTAAGCGTATAATATAATACCACTATTTGGATTTATTTTCACGAAAACCTATATATATTTCGGTAGAATTTCACAAATATGAAGAGAAAGTGAGAAATGGGGAGAGTTTCACCAAAAACAAAAAAACATTATTATACAAAATTAAAAGAAAAACTCATCTCATCATTCAAACACACAAAAAGCAAGAACAAATGAAAGGAAAGGTTCCATGTAAACGCAATTTGCACCATGGCGCATGAAAAGAAGCAGTTTTCTATTTTGTTTTATAAACTAAGTTTAAAGTAGGTGCACATCAAACATCCACCAGCACTAAATTTTTAAATAATTCAACAAAGTAGATACCTAATACAAGAGATATGCATAGAATAACTCGGATGGGTATAAAATAGTTTTACATCATGATAAAACAAAAAACGCAGCTCACCTGATTACAGGTGGGCTGTTTTTACCTGAAAAGGCTATTTATTACCATCATTTGTTGAATATATACATGTAGGATGAAGAAGTACAGTAAAGCTAAAGAAACCGAGCAATGATTTACGACATACTAGAAGGATATTCCATTACCCTAGATATAGAAGGATGACGCTGTAGGTAGGATTTTCTACATAAACCTTTCTCAAATAGGAGGTACTTTATTGAGCTGCAATTTATCTCTCTTTATCTGAAGAGAAAAAAATCAGCTTTCCTTCATAAAATAAAACAATAATACCTTCTCCGTTGTGCTTTTTAAGTTGGCATTATCGTAACGATGCGTTTCATGCCAATCATGATAATAAAAGGTATATGGAGTGCAGATACCATCGTTTGCACCCTTTAGAAGCTTCATCTGTTTGACGCGCATTTTGTTCTGAATGAGTTTTAAGTCTTTCTGTACCTTGATCACTGTATGTTCAATTAGATTTAGATACACTTGCTTCATTTTAAAGGAGGAGTTTTCTGTCGCTTTTCTGTCATATTCCAAAACAGCCAATACGAGGGGTAAATAGATCGCTTGTTCATAGACACGTCTATCTTCATAAAGTATCTTCATCATACATTTGCTCCTTGAATCAAACTTTTTCAACATGTTGTAAGTAAATAGTAACAGAACTTATGTTCGTATTCAAGGTGTTAGAAAGTCCAATTTTAGGAAAAATAAAAGGCTGCTTTATAAAAAAGTTTTCTTTCTAATGAAGAAACTACCGGATTTATTTGTTAGATAGCGATGACACGATAGGAGTTTTTCTTAGTAAAAAGAGGGTTCAGATTAACGGATTAACTAAATCAAGTACTTCCTTACAGATTCAGAACTAAAAGCGGCATTCCTAAACCGATTATCCATAACAGAGGAATCGAATTAATAATAACGGCAACGCGCTTACTCCGTCCGCGAAGAAACCAGGAAAAAATGGAACAAAAGATGACGGCAATCGGGTATAAGCCAACACCAACAACAAAAGCAACATTAAAAAAGTTAACCCCATTGTCAAAGCTCATAAACGATAATCCAAAAATTAAAAACCAGGGCAGCGTACAAAGCACATAAAAGATTTGGCTAATCACGAAATAACTTTTCATCCATTTTCCTCCTCCTGCCAATTGGTTATATAGATAATTCTATTCACTCTATTCATTATAAATGATTGAGTAGACATCCATACAAACAATTTAGCATCATGAAGGAAGAAATTAAGAATTTATCGCAAAAAAACAGCCAAAATACAGGAAGATTCTTACGGGATTAGCGGGACAAACGAGATCCCGCGGAAGCTGTGTTCCGAGAATCTCTGTAGATGAACCCGCAGGAAAGCGAAGTGTATGCAGGCTGCGGACTAATTGAGAGTGCATTACCTCTTTTTTAGGCTAGCCTAGAATATCCTTTTCCTGAGACCTTCTAAATACCTTGCGCAACCATGGCATCAGCCACTTTAATAAAGCCTGCGATATTTGCTCCGACAACAAGATTGCCAGATGCACCGTATTCTTCAGATGCTTGTTTGCTTTTGCGGTAAATATCTTTCATAATAGCATGGAGCTTCCCGTCGACTTCTTCTAATGTCCAGGATTGTCTTGCACTGTTTTGTGCCATTTCTAATGCGGAAACAGAAACGCCGCCAGCATTTGCTGCTTTGGCAGGGGCAAACAACACCTTATTATCTAAAAAGATATCAATTGCTTCTAAAGTAGATGGCATATTGGCACCTTCACCAACTGCCTTCACACCATTTTTCACTAAAAGAACGGCAGTCTCCTCATTTATTTCATTTTGAGTAGCGCAAGGCAGAGCGATATCGCAAGGAACAGACCAAACCCCTGTGCAGCCTTCCATATAAATCGCTTCAGGATGTTCTTTTACATACTCACTAATTCGTTTATGATCCACTTCTTTTAAGCGTTTGACTGTATCAAGGTTGATGCCGTTTTTATCATAAATATAACCATTCGAATCACTGCATGCTACCACACTTGCTCCTAGCTGCATCGCTTTTTCCATCGCATAGATGGATACATTTCCAGATCCAGATACAACAACCGTGCTGCCGTTAAAGCGTAACCCTTGATCTTGCATCATTTCTTCTACAAAATAAACCGTACCATATCCAGTAGCTTCTGTGCGTCCGAGACTTCCGCCATAGCCAATTCCTTTGCCTGTTAACACGCCAGCTTCATAGGCGCCGCGCAGTTTTTTATACTGACCGAACAGATAGCCAATTTCACGTGCACCTACCCCAATATCACCTGCTGGAACATCGATGTCTGGACCAATATATTTATGAAGCTCTGTCATAAATGCTTGACAAAAGCGCATAATTTCAGCATCTGATTTCCCTTTAGGGTCAAAGTCAGAACCGCCTTTTCCTCCACCGATGGGCTGGCCGGTTAAGGAGTTTTTGAAAATTTGCTCGAACCCTAAAAATTTAATAATGCTTGCATTAACCGATGGATGGAAGCGTAATCCTCCTTTGTATGGACCAATATGGTTGCTGAATTGAACGCGGAATCCACGGTTTACTTTCACATTTCCATAATCATTAACCCATGCCACTTTAAAAGAAATAATTCGATCGGGTTCGACGATTCTTTCTAATATAGCTTGTTGCATATAATGGGGGTTTTTCTCCAAAACAGGCACTAAGGAGTAAAGTACTTCTTTAACTGCCTGCTGGAATTCTACTTCATTTGGGTTTCTTTTCTTTACGGTTTCAAATAGTTGATCAACATATTTATAAATATACTCTGTTTCTGGCAACTGCTGTTTCGTTAATGTTTTCATCCTGAATCAATCTCCATCCCATTTTTTATTAAAAAGAGTCAAGGTATCTTTGGAAAAACTTAATTTTACAAATATTTTTAAAATTTTATTTTCTTATAATTTCATTTTATACTTTAGTTAATAATCGCTTCAATATTAAGAAACGATATAGTTGATGCGTTTTACGCATGAAGGAAGGGCGTGTAGCTCAGTGGAAATGAGACAGATTCGTTATTTTATGGAGGTTGCAAAAAGAGAGCATGTGACAAAAGCGGCAGATGCACTTCATGTTGCTCAATCTTCCGTCAGCAGACAAATCTTTCATTTAGAAAGTGAATTAGGAGTCGATTTGTTTATCCGAGATGGCAGAAGAGTGAGATTAACGCCAATAGGTAAGATATTTTTCGAGCGCATTAAACATGGCATCAATTTAATTGATGAAGCTGCTCGAGAAGTGAAAGAATATTTAGTGCCAGAAAAAGGCATGATTCGCATCGCGTTTCAAATAAGCTTGGCAGCACATACATTGCCTGCGGCGATCTTTGCCTTTCGCAAGCGCTACCCAGAGGTTAAGTTTCAAATGGTACAAGCCCTTAATCGCGATTTAATAGAGGGGGTTATTAAAGGAGAATATAATTTAGCGATGATTGCCCCCATTCCATCTGAACAGAAAAAACTCAACTGCAGTATATTGTTCACAGAACAGATTGTAGCACTGCTGCCAATCCATCATCCTTTAGCAAACAAACCATGTATTCGTCTACGTGAATTAATGGATGATCCCTTTGTTGTACTTCCAAAAGGTTTTGTTTTCCGAGATATCGTGGATCAAGCATGTGAAGAAGAAGGTTTTTCACCCGAAATCTCCTTTGAAGGACAAGATATTGATGCATTAAAAGGATTAGTATCAGCAGGACTCGGTGTGGCATTAATGCCAGAAGTAACCTTAGTCGATACAATCCCCCGTTCCACAGTGAAAGTACCATTAATCGAGCCGCAAATAACCCGAACAGTTGGCGTTATCTCACCAACACAAAGAGAACTACTTCCCACAGAGAAACTATTTTATGACTTTTTGACAGAATTCCGGTGGTGGTCACAGTGACACCCAAAATTAGAATTGTCACAGTGACACCCCGAAGATCCCCGAAATCTGTCGAAGATTCGCCCCCCGTACTACCCTCGCTTCAGTCCAAACGATGTTCAACAATTGGTACATAGATTGTATCCAACAGGTAAGAAAACGATTACAATTTTGCAGTATAATAAAACCGAGGAGGATAATAACATGTTTGATCATAAGTCGATGAAGCTACTTACTAAAATGATTAACTATCCGAAGCTGTCAATTCCGGAGTTGAGACTTCAGATGGATTTATCGCCTCGACAATTTGTATATAGTCTTGAAAAGTTAAATGATGGATTAATACAAATGAACCTTCCAGCAATTGAAACAAATGAAACTACTTTTAAAGTGGATAAAACCATTAGAACGTATTGGCAAAAGGAAAATATCATCTTGAATCGTCAGCAGCTAGTTTTTCAAGAAAATGAGCGCCTTTATTTAATTTACTTATACACATATGTAAGGCAAGAGCCCATTTCAGCCGTCCATTACCAATCATTGCTGCAAGTAAGCAGAAACACCGTATTGGCAGATGTGAATAAGCTGCGAACCATTTGTGAAAAAGCCGGTGTATCACTGTCTTATAATCGTACAAAAGGCTTTCATTTAGAAGGAAGTGAGTGGCATAAACGCCGCTTGGCCTCGATCATTATCGGCACACTCCTTTCCTTGCCGATGGGGGTAGCGGGAATAAAGCTTGTTTTAGACAGTTGGCATTATATCGATACACGAGAGGCAATAAGGAAAAATCTAATGAACTTAGCTAGTGAATATAAGATTGAATTTGTTGGAAATAGATTAGATCAACTTGTATATGAGCTGCTGTTTTTAGAATATCGATACGGGCGCAACAAGTTAATCCTGCCAGCAAAACAGATAGAATTAATCGAAAAGCAACCGTTATATCAAATGGGTGTTTCCTTATCAACCTACCTATTTAAAGAAACGTTAAAACAAGAGGTTGTTTTCCAGACAACACAATTGCTGTCAGTTGCACAAGGAGTTGCCCATCATCTTCCAGAAGAAGAACTGAATAAAGTAGCTGCCTCCATTATTGCCGAAGTGGAACGATTAACCCTTGTCCCATTTATGGAGAAAGACAAACTTTTAGATATTTTAACGACACATTTAGTTCCTGCCTATTTTCGAATTATATGTGATGTTCCATTATCAAATCCGTTAATCAATCAGATTAAAGAAGAGCATGATGTTCTTTTTAAAATAGTAAAAAGAGCATTAAAACCATTGGCTGTCTACACCGACAGTGAGATTTCTGATGAAGAGATTGGATATTTTACCATTCTGTTTGGCGGGCATGTTCGGCAAATGGAAGTAAAACCAAAAGTATATCGAGCAGCGATTGTTTGTCCAAATGGCATTAGTTCATCCATGATGCTTCGAACTCAATTAAGACAAATATTCCCACAGCTGCAATTTACAGAATCTTATTCTGTAGCGGAAATAGAGAAACTGTCTCCAGATAGTTTTGACATGATTTTTTCAACTGTTTATTTAGAGTCAACAAAGCCTGTTTATTTAACAAGACCGTTGTTGACTACTTTAGAAGAAAATTATTTACAGCAGGCTGTTGCTTCTGATTTCGATATTCCTAATCAAAATGCCGTACAAATAGACGAGGTAATGGCGATTATTCGGAAACACACCGTTGTGAAAAATGAAAAAGCGTTATATGAGGAGTTAACCCAAACATTACGACGAAATCAATCCATAGAAAGGAAGTATGCGCCGATGCTTTCTGAACTTTTAACAATAGATAAAATTCACTTTACAGATGCTTCCCTTACTTGGGAAGAAGCCATTGAATTAGCAGCAAAACCACTTGAAGAGCAAAAGTATATCACTTCTGGTTATACAAAAGCGATGATCGACCGAGTGAAAGAATTAGGAGCATTTATCCATATAGGAAAGGGAATTGCCATCCCCCATGCCCGTCCAGAAGACGGTGTTCAAGAGCTGGGAATGTCGCTTCTTCGGGTAAAAAAACCCGTCTTGCTATTAGACAAAGAAGAGCATGCCATTGAAATCTTCATTTGTTTGGCAGCAATCGATAACCACTTGCATTTAAAAGCTTTATCGGAATTAACGGCATTTTTAGTAAATGAAGAATCGCTGGCACGCTTTAAAGGAGCGACAACGCCGGAAGAAATTATTGCATTGATGAAGAAAAAAGGAGACGATGAAAAATGAAAATTTTAACAGTATGTGGTTCAGGACTAGGAACAAGTTTTATGGTGGAAATGAATATTCAACAGCTTTTAAGTGAAATGAATGTAACAGGAGTGGAAGTAAATCACTCCGATCTAGGGTCAGCAACACCAGATAGCGCAGATGTATTTTTTCTAGCAAAGGATATTGCAGAAGGAGGAGCAAGCTTAGGCAATGTCATAGTATTGGAAAGTATTATTGATATGGATGAATTACGCACGAAATTAACAACTGTTTTAAAAGAAAATAATCTGTTGTAATTGAGGGTGATGGAAGATGGACAAAATTTTAACTGTATTGACAAATGTTTTGAGTGAACCTTCTATTCTTGTTGCTTTAATTGCGTTAATTGGCTTAATTGCACAAAGAAAGAGCCTTTCCGACACACTGAAAGGAACGACAAAAACCTTTGTTGGCTTTCTGGTTATTACGGCAGGAGCTGGTATTTTAAGTCAGGCATTGGCTCCGTTTGGCGCGATGTTTGAAGCGGCTTTTAACGTAAATGGAGTCGTTCCTAATAATGAAGCGATTGTTGCTTTAGCTTTAAATGAATATGGTTCAGCAACGGCGCTGATTATGTTCTTCGGTATGATTGTCAATGTATTCATAGCAAGATTTACTCGATTTAAATATATTTTTTTAACAGGTCATATCACTTTATATATGTCCTGCATGATTGCCATTATTTTAGCCGTTAGCGGTTTTACATCCTTTATGCTGATCTTAGTCGGTGCTCTGACAGTGGGAATATTTATGTCTCTATCTCCAGCAGTCGTGCAGCCATTTGTTCGCAAAATAACTAAAAATGATCATGTAGCCCTTGGTCATTCTGGTGCAGTCGGCTATGCCATTGGTGGACTTGTCGGCATGGCGGTAAAAGGAAAAAAAGAAGTGAAATCAACGGAAAATATCAACTTTCCTAAAGGGCTTGGTTTCTTAAGAGACAGTACCGTTAGTATCGCTTTAACAATGGCCATTATTTATATCGTTGTGGCGTTATTTGCAGGTCCAAGTTTTGTAGAAAAGGAATTAAGTGATGGGAAAAACTATATTTTGTTCGCAGTATTGCAAGCAGGATTATTCTCAGCAGGCGTTTTCGTAATCTTATCAGGAGTGCGTTTAGTGTTAGCGGAAATTGTGCCAGCATTTAAAGGGATTTCCACGAAACTTGTACCAAATTCAAAACCAGCACTAGATGTTCCAATTATTTATACGTATGCACCAAACGCTGTTTTAATTGGCTTCTTCTCAAGCTTTGTCGGTGGCATTGTCAGCATGATTATCCTGATTTTATCAGGTGGAATTATTATTTTGCCAGGCGTTGTTCCACATTTCTTCACTGGTGCAGCAGCTGGTGTATTTGGAAATTCAACGGGAGGAATACGAGGAGCGATTTTAGGTTCTTTTGTAAACGGTGTCTTAATTAGTTTTATGCCGATCCTATTGATCCCTGTCTTAGGAGATCTTGGATTATCTAATGCAACATTCTCTGATTCCGACTTTGGAGTTGTTGGCCTATTCTTGAGCGGTCTTCACCATCTTGGCGGACAAATCGCCATTTTAAGTGGAATTGTAATCGTCCTTCTTATTATGGTACTTGTCAGCAGACGAAAACAATCGAATTAATAATGGTGTAAATAAAGACATTAGATCCCTATTGCGTTAAAGATGGGCAGAAAACGTTTAGATGAAAACGAAAAGAGTGTAAATAAAGACATTAGATCCCTATTGCGTTAAAGGTTTAATGCAGTGGGGGTCTGGTAGCATCTACACAGAAAAGAGGTTAAAAAAATGAAATTCTCAGAACAAGATCTTCAAGCAGTAACAGCCATTCGTACGCTTTCCCTTGATGCAATTGATAAAGCAAATTCTGGTCATCCAGGCTTGCCGTTAGGAGCAGCGCCAATGGCTTATGCTTTATGGTCGAAACTACTAACCGTTAATCCGAAAAATCCTAAGTGGGAAAATCGCGACCGATTTGTGTTATCGGCTGGACATGGGTCCATGCTTTTATATAGCTTGCTTCATTTAGCAGGATTTGATGTAACCATCGATGATTTAAAGAATTTTCGCCAACTAGGATCACGGACACCAGGACACCCTGAATTTGGTCATACAGATGGAGTGGAAGCAACAACAGGGCCATTAGGACAAGGCGTGGCGATGGCTGTTGGAATGGCAATGGCCGAGCGACATTTAGCTGCATTATATAATAAGGAATCTTTTCCGATTGTTGATCATTACACATATTGTCTATGTGGCGATGGCGATTTGATGGAAGGGGTCGCAAATGAAGCGATTTCTCATGCTGGCCATGAACAATTAGATAAATTAATTATCTTATACGATTCGAATAATATTTCATTAGATGGAGAACTGCATCACTCTTTCTCAGAAAATACGAAACAACGATTTGAAGCATGCGGCTGGCAGCATATTCTCGTAACAGACGGAAATGATTTAGCAGAAATAACCGCAGCCCTTGAATTGGCCAGGGAAAATCGAACCCAGCCGACCATGATAGAAGTGAAAACAGTGATTGGATATGGATCTCCTCATGCCGGCACACATAAAGTGCATGGATCGCCATTAGGGGAAGAGGGATCAACGGCAGCTAAATTGCATTATCAGTGGGAACTGCCGCCATTCACCGTTCCGGATGAAGTATATACGCAGTTTGCCAATACTTTAGGAACAAGAGGGGAAAAGGCTGAAGCAGAATGGCAGGAATTAATGCAAAGCTACAAAAGCAAGTACCCAGAGTTAGCTCAACAATTTCATGATAGTCACCACAATCAGTTGCCAGCAGGCTGGGAAGAAGCATTAGCAGGTTATGAACCGAGCTCCGAAAAGGCGAGCCGAGACACAAGCAGCGATATTTTAAATCTGCTTGCAGGAAAAATTCCATACTTATTTGGAGGATCTGCTGACTTAGCAAGCTCTAATAAAACCTTTATTATTGGCGATTCCCGCTTTTCAAAAGAAAGCCCTGCTTCCCGTAATATTTGGTTTGGCGTCCGCGAATTTGCAATGGGAGCAGAAATGAATGGGATTGCTTTGCATGGTGGGTTAAAAATATACGGAGGCACATTCTTTGTTTTCTCCGATTATTTGAAAGCATCCATACGCTTAGCGGCATTGCAACAGCTTCCGGTTATCTATGTGTTAACACATGATTCTATTATCGTTGGCGAAGACGGTCCAACACATGAACCGATTGAACAATTGGCTGGTCTACGCTCCATGCCGAACGTAAATGTGATCCGACCAGCAGACGGAAATGAAGTAGCAGCTGCCTGGCAAGTGGCCATGACCTCTACAAAAACGCCAACAGCACTTATTTTAACTCGTCAAGCATTGCCAGTGATTAATGGCACTTCCGATAAAGCAATAGAAGGAGTGAAAAGAGGCGGCTATGTCGTATCACCAGCGAACAAAGAAGTACCGGATCTTATCTTGATCGCAAGTGGTTCAGAAGTGAATTTAGCCGTTCAAGCACAAGAAATACTGCAACAATCCAATATCGCAGCATCGGTTGTAAGCTTGCCAAATACAGCAGCATTTGATCGACAAGATAAAGCCTATAAAGAAAGTGTCCTGCCAGATGCAGTTCGAGCAAGAGTTGGAATCGAAATGGGATCCAGTTTTGGCTGGGAACGATATGTAGGCCTTGATGGAAAAACACTAACAATCGATACATTCGGCGCTTCCGGTAAAGGACCCGAAGTAGTAGAATCATTTGGGTTTACTGTAGAAAAAGTAGTTTCATTAGGATTAGAGCTGAGTTAGAACTGTTTTTGGTGGTCACAGTGACGCCCCGAATAATCCCGAAATTTGTCGAGGGAGCGCAAGAGTTATCGGACAAAACAGAGGGATATAATTCGACATGTCACAGTGACGCCCCGAAAATTGTCGAAATGAAGCACAACAAACAAAACTGCAGAACGCTTAATAAGAAACATGAAGTTATCAGACTGAATAAACCAAAATAATTAAGAAATAAAAAGGCGGTGAGTGTGTATGAAACGTATTCTTTTCCCAATGATCGATCATTTCGTATCCAACAGCGCATTTTTAGGAAGCCCCGCGCTGCATTATGATTTACCAGGAGATGTTGTGGATTTACTTGTAACACATGATTCTAACAGTTCTTTGTAGCAGTAAAGCCCCGGAATTTGTCAGAGGAGAACACAGGGGTTAATGGACAAAACGGAGGGATATTCTTTATATTTGGTTCTGAAGCAAGGGTTATCGGACAAAATAGAGTGATTCTTCGTAAATTATGGTCCTGAAGCAAGGGTTATCGGACAAACCAGAGTGATTCTTCGTAAATTATGGTCCTGAAGCAAGGGTTATCGGACAAACCAGA
>JBDNRM010000013.1:12971-38600 GCA_047718615.1 Bacillus sp. (in: firmicutes)
TAAATTATGGTCCTGAAGCAAGGGTTATCGGACAAACCAGAGTGATTCTTCGTAATTTTTTGTCCTGAAGCAAGGATTATAGAACAAACCAAAGGAATCCCCCTAATTTTGGTCCAAAAGCAAGATGCGAGAGTAGGCGTCTTGCTTTTTTTGGTGGTGTTCAAATTTCTATTAAACTATTAAAATAATTTTTGAACACTGATGGCGAATTCATACAGAAAATATGCTCCAAAACCAATTAAAACAACACCGGCACTAACAGTTACCAATTTAATGGCAGTTCGATTCATTGCTTTACGAGTCATGGATACAATCGTCATCAAACCTAAATCATGAAGGAGAATACCAATCAAAATGCCTAATCCAATAATAAGAAAGCTGCTAGGATTAAACTGATCGAAGGAATCAGCCAATACGGTACCGAATACACTAACCCAAAATACTAAATTTCCTGGCGAAACAGCTACAAGTAGTCCATTTTTATAAGAGGTGAAAAGGGATTTTTTTGTTTTTTCTCCTGCAAGTGTAATGTCATGATCGGCATTCTTGATGCTGTCGTAGCCAACATAGCATAAAAAAATTGCCCCAACTAGCCACATAACCACTTGTACAACAGGTAAGGATAAAACAGAGGCCAATCCCAAATACAAGCTAATAATTAATAAAAGATCAACGGTCATTCCACCAAGGCCAACAATCCATCCGTGTAAAAAACCATTCTTTAATCCTTGTTTTGTCATTTCTACAGTAATAGTCCCTACAGGCAGAGCGATTGAAAAATCAAGCAGTACGTATGTAAAAAATATTGCCATTTGAAACCTTCTTCCTAATAATTATGTAAAGAAATTTTTTTTATACGATAAATGGAAAAAGTCAACATTTTTGCTATGTTCTTGATAATTGATAAGAACTATTCTTTTATATAGTTTGGAAGTTGTATCCTTTTCTACAGATATATATGTTTTGAATATTTTGATAAAAATAAATTTTTCGACAAACTATCCTATGTATTCTAGTTTCAACTGTTGTTATAATGGACATAGTAGCATTCTATAAAACGAACAGTTCATTCGGAAAAATAATGATTGAGAGGGTGTTTTGTAGTGATAGATATAAGTTGTCATATATTACCCAACAGTGCCTATAGTGATGACCAGTATAAACGCAGCATTTCTATGGCAAAAAAGGCTATGAAACAAGGAGTTCGATCTATTATTGCAACATCAGAATTGACTATATACGATGCTAAAGAAGAAGTGTTATGCCAGGTGAAGGAACTGAATGAGCGATTAGAGGAAGAAGGAATCGATATTAAAGTTCTTCCAGGTGCAGAAGCAACATTTAGCCATTCATTTTTCCGCCAAGTGAAAGAAAAGAAATTTATTCCTCTCAACAAAGAAAGCCCTTATTTACTTATTAATATGCCATCAGAAGAAATATCCCATCATTATTTTACAGAAACTATTTTTGAATTGCATATTCTTGGATATCAAGTAATTTTATCAAATCCAGAGCTCCATCCTAATTTTATAAAAAATCCAATGGAGTTATATCATTTAGTCAGATCCGGAGTATTAACGCAAATATCTGCGGCAAGCATTATCGGCAAAAACGGCTGGAGAGTTCAAAAAATAACCGAACAATGGATAAAAAGCCAATTAACTCATTTTATTGCCAGCAGTGCACAAAGCGAAGAAGGCTTATGGTTGGAAAAAGCATACAGCTACATAAAAAAACATTACGGCACCGACCAGGTTTTTGCATACATGGAAAACGCAGAAGCAATCATAGAGAACAAAAGAATCTTCGCAGAACAGCCGGTCAAACCGAATAAGCGCAGCCTTTTTTCATTATTTTAACCGGAGCATTAGCAGAGATGATTCATCTAGATTTTGCAACTTTTTTTTTGGTGGATTGTTCTTTATAAAGTACGTTCTGTCACAGTGACGCCCCGGAATTTGTCGAAGGGAGTAGAGGGGCGGTTTTCAGCAACCTTTGATTTGGTTCAGAAGCGAGAGAAAGAGGGGGGTTATCCAAGGGAAGTGTAATTGTTTTTTCATCGCTAAGAACTCTGATACCCAAAGGAAGATCGCCACATAAATGGCGATCTTCCTTTGGGTTCGTCAACTCAGAATGGGTGCATGATTAGTATCGGAAGTTCAAGAACTATCTCCAGATCCCCCGAAAAAAATCTTCTCCTTCCCTGTAACCTTTTCCAAACTCATCCGTGTTATTAACAAGAGGGGGAAAAGATGAAAGATAATATTGATGCTATTTATAATTCATATTTTCAAGATGTTTATTATTTTCTTCTTTCACTCTGCCATAATCATCATACTGCCGAGGATCTTGTGCAAGAAACCTTTTTCCGTGCCCACCTTTTTTTAGAAAGCTATCGGGGCGAAAATGTGAAAACATGGTTGTTTACTGTAGCTTACAATGCATTCATTGATCATTATCGAAAACATAAAAAAACGGTGATACAAGAACAAGATTTTTTCACTGGGTATGTGGATAAGAAAAAATCAGTTGTGGAGGAAATTTTAGTTCGAGAAGAAGTAGAAGAAATTATAGCTAGTTTAAAAGATTTGCCGGAAAAACACAAAATAGCGGTGCTTTTATCTGATTTTCACGGTTTGACGACAAGTGAAGCAGCAAAAGTCATGAACGTAAAGCAGTCGTATTTTAAGGTGCTATTGTTTCGAGGCAGACAGGCGATTAGACAGAGAAGGGAGAGTCAACATGAGTGACGAGTTTAAAAGAAAACTAGAGGCGTATGAAAAGGGAGAACTTCCTGCAAAAGAGGCAGAGGAAATAGAAAAGGATTTAGAAAAACTAGAGCAGTATTTAGAAGTGATGGAGGAGCCGATAACAGAAGTATCAAAAAAACCGAGTCTTTCAGAAAAGAAGCAAAAGAAAATAATGAAATACAGCAAATGGAAGGCTAGATGGTTAACGGCTTTTTCAGTTTTTGGGATATTTATCGTATTTACCATCGTTTCGTCTATTATCACCAATGTTTTTTACGCTTGGGGAAATCCGGATCGTTCCGAAGTATATCGAAATATAATTGACTATACGTTAACAGTGACTGACCCTTATGGCCAATATGGTGGAGGAGGATCAAACACAACTGCTTATTTTGGAATGGAAGCGACAAGAGATTTAAATAAACAAGTAGGATCCAACATGAAAAAAGTCGGAGAAATAAAAACAAAATTTCTATTCGCACTTATGGGAAATCCAGTAAAAACAGATTATGGAACGGTTTCACAAAATGTTCCTTCTTTCTCCTACCCAGGTGTTGGAGATGAAAATCCACAAGGGTGGGAACGATTAGAGAAATTACCAGAAGAAACGGTCGTCTCTGCGTATCTATCTTTTTCCAAGCTGATGGATACAAAAGAGGTATTGAAACAATTTGAAGGGAAAAACATGGAGCTTATTTGGCTTGCTGTCGATACTGGGAAAGAAGGAAAAGAAGAGAATTTCACTGATCCTATTGGTTTTCCAGGCTCTCCTATCTGGTTCGAGGATGATATGATTTTAGATTCAAGAGTAGAGGAAAAGGGGAAATTCGGAAGCGGCACGATATCAGAATCCTATTCTTCCCCTGATTATGAAGAAGGAGATCCGCAAATCCTTCATCAGCAATTTATGAAAACACTAACCTTTTTGGAAAAATACGAAGGAAAAGCCAATAAATTATACTTTGGCAACTTAGAACTTTCACAACGTATTAAGTATTTAGAAAAAAATGGCTTCCAGCATTACGGTGTCGTCATTACGGGGCCAACAAAAGAAGTGCTGAAATTACAAAAAGAAAAATGGGCAAGAGATATCGCGATAGATGAAGTGGATTTATGGAATTGGGATCGATGAGATACAAAAAAAGGGAGAAGCAGTCAATGGAAAGGAGGCTTCTCCTTCGTTTTGAGGTTTAATGGATTAGTAATAACAGCAGCATTCCCTAGAGTTGGTACTATTTTTATCCATGAAATCGTTATCAAATAGATAGCTGAGCACATTTATGCAGCCCTTGTTTCAATTTTGGTCAGTATTGTTTCAATTTCAGTGAGTATTGTTTCAATTTTTATAAGGATTGTTTCAATTTCAGTCAATATTGTTTCATTTTTTAATCTTACCTTTTAAAAAGAAGTCCATTTTGAAAAACGGACTTCTTTTCCCAAAAATGGCCATTCGATTCTACAATGGTCCCCTATTAATCCCTTTTTTTGATTTTATATCCTATATATAGAATCAAAAACCATATAGGTGCTACAACTAATGCGATTCGCATATCTTTAATAAATCCCATTAAGATAATGACAAGCGCTAAAAATGCTAATGCAAAATAAGTAGAAACTGGATATAAGGGCATAATAAATACTAGTTTTTCTGTTTCTTTTTTTGTTTTTGATTGTCTGAACTTTAATTGTGTAATCAGAATAATCGTCCAGCTCGTTATAACGGCAACCGTGGCAACAGAAGAAATATACAGAAACACTTTTTCTGGAACAAAATAATTCAAAACTACTGCGGCTAACAAAAACAATGAAGAGAAAAGGATTCCTCGTCTCGGACTGCCACTCTTGCTAAGTTTTGAGAAAAATTTCGGAGCGTTATTTTGCAGTGATAAATTGTATAGCATTCTTCCCGAAGCGAATAACCCACTATTAAAAGCAGATAATGCTGCTGTTATGACAACAAAGTTAATTATATGCGCAGCACCTGGAATTCCAACTTTATCAAAAATCAACACAAACGGGCTACCATTCATGCCTACCTTATTCCAAGGATATAAAATCATCATGACTCCTAATGCACCAATATAAAAAATTAAGATCCGCCAGATGACATTGTTGATAGCTAATGAAATCGATTTTTGAGGATTTTTTGCTTCTCCTGCTGTAATTCCAACTAATTCTACCCCACCAAATGAAAACATCACGAGGACCAATGACATAATTATACCGCTGATTCCGTTTGGCATGAATCCTCCATGGATCCAAAGATTGTCAAAACCGATTGGATCGCCTCCGTTCCCGATTCCAAAGAAGATAATTCCTAATCCAAGGACAATCATTCCAATTATGGCTACAACTTTAATCAATGCAAACCAGAATTCAAACTCTCCAAATGCTTTTACATTAGCAAGGTTTATCATGGTAATTACGATAAGGACAGCCAGTGCTGTTAACCAATGTGGAATATCAGGAAACCAGTAATTCACATAAACACCAACCACCGTTATTTCGGCCATCCCAACGACAACCCACATAAACCAATAGGTCCAACCAGTTAAATAACCTGCAAACGGCCCTAAATATCGGTGTGCATATGAACTAAAAGAACCAGAAACAGGTTCCTCCACTGCCATTTCTCCAAGTGCTCTCATAATAGTAAAAATAACTAATCCTCCGACTAAATAGGATAACAAAATTGCTGGACCAGCCATTTGAATGGTCGCACTTGAGCCATAGAACAATCCAACTCCAATTGCACCCCCGAGTGCAATTAACTGGATATGTCTATTGTTTAAATCCCGTTGAAGTTTCTTGTGTTGCGTATCTTTATTCAATCATTATTCCTCCTTAAATTTTTATTTTTAATATTGCAAGTTTTATAAGAAACAAAAGATAAAAAAAAATCGTCCTTTTGGATTAACCAAAAGGACGATTCAACTCGTGTTACCACCTTTAATTCATAAGCAACTCGTATTACTTATCTTTGTAAGTACAGTCTTCTGACGATACTTTAGCACATGATTACGGGTGCTAAGCCGGTGTAGCCTACTAAGGGACCTTTCAGTACACAGCTCCAAGATGAATTTACAATCGTTCAACATGCACCTCTCATCAACCGGTAACTTTCTTTTTGTTTGCGTGATTGCTACTATTTCTTATCATAGCTTTTGTTCTTATATTCGAAAATGTTTTAAACAAATCTTCGTTATGCATATATTAATTGTGTATATATTTTATCAATTAATTTAAGTTTGTCAATGACTAGCAAGCAGAGAATCAACCCTTTTCTTTCTAGCTTTTTAATAAAATACCAATTAATACCATCTATGCTGAGCCGGCGCTTTGCCTTCTTTGTTTGGGTTCTGCTCCGACTCTAGGTTGATTATATGCTACATAGGAAACAGAAGACTTTCTTAATTTCTGAAACCTTCCTTGTTTAGATACGTATAAGGTACTAAGGATAGAAAAGGCGGTGGAAGTGATGAGTTTCGCAGCATGGTTTCCTATAGCTATTGCGGTAGCTGTTGCAATGGGTTTATTTGATAGTAAATCAAAAAAAAAGAAAAGATAAAAGATAAAATTTAAGGAGTCCTTCTATAAGGGCTTTTTTGGGTCAGAGGCAGTCACGTGGAGTCAATGGTCTTTTTTTATCTAACAGAGATGTCATCTTGGTGAAGGGACTGGTTGACATACCAGAAATCCCAAGAACTACTTCTTCCTGGAGGAGCTACTATTGCAGTTGTGCGATAGCAATTAAATTTATCCTATAATAATGCAGAGAGAAATGGGGCTAAAATTAGAATTCTAATTTTAGCCCCATTTCGAAAAAATTTTGGGTTAGCCCTCAGTATGGAAAGAAGTGATGGTAATGAAGGTATTGAGATACTTATTGGTTTTAATTGGAATAGTATGTATAGTGAATAGTGTGTACTCTTATGTTAACCCGTTGCAATCATCTGCATTAAATTCATTACTAATCATGAATTTAATTTTGTTAATAATTTTACTAATGATTTTTATGAAACAACGTAATAAAACTAAATGAAATAGGCGCCGGAAGTTGATTTCTGTTCCAGTATGCACAGGCTCCGCGGGGATATACGGGCATTATTAGCGTTAGGCATCTTGAAAAGTGATAAAAAAGAATAGTTTAAGTACTGCCTAAAAAAATTATCCCAACTCGTTGCGATTTTAAATAGAATATTTGGGTTGAAACCGTAATCACTCATGCAATTAAACCCATTCATGCGATCATTGTTTCAATTTTACTCATTATTGTTTCAGTTTTAGCCGTTATTGTTTCATTTTTTGCATGTTTTGTTTCAGTTTTCACTCATATTGTTGCTTTTCTGCAGAATCCGACAAAACCCGCATGCCCCTCGGCAAAAAAATACCTGCCCCTCATTTTGCCAGGCCGGGGACAGGTACTTTAGTAAAGAGCAGAGACCTTTTCTCTACTCCTTAAACCTGAAATTTCTCCATAATTTGTTTCAATTCTCGTGACATTTTATTTAAATCGTCAATGGTGAGTCCAACTTTTTCCATTGCTTGCTGTTGACTTGTTGTGCTTGTGGATACAAGGTCAATTGCTGTGACATTTTCTTGGGCGATGCTTGCCAATTGTTCAATCGAAGCAGTCGTTTCCTCCACGCTTGCAGAAACATCCTCTGATGAGGACGAAACCTCTTGAATTTGGGCAGTGATATTTTGAATGGCAGATTGAATATTTTTAAAAGCCAGACCGGCATTATTTGCGGCATGTAAACTAACTGCCATTTCTTCTTTGCTTTTTACAGTTGTTGTAATGGCTGTATCTGTATCCTCTTTAATAGCACTAATCAGTGCAACAATTTCCCCAGCAGATTGTTTGGAACGCTCCGCCAGTTTTCTTACTTCATTTGCTACAACGGAAAAGCCTTTCCCATGCTCGCCTGCACGTGCTGCTTCAATAGCTGCATTTAATGCGAGTAAGTTTGTTTGCTCGGCAATATCATTAATAAGAGACGAAATTTTCCCGATTTGCTCCGTTTCGTCACCTAGTCGCTTCATAAGGTTAGATGATTTATCCACTGTTTGGTCCAATTCTTTTAGCTCGCGAATCGTTTCTTGAATAATGTCATTTCCTTCTGAAGCAAACTCGGTTACTCGCAAGGAATAAGTAGACATGCTAGCAGAAGATTGAGCAATTTCTTCCATTCTTCTGGAAACAACATCCATTGCTTTAGCCGTTTCTGTTGCACTTTCCATTTGTATAGTCGATCCCTTAGATACATCAGCCACGGCGATTTGAGTGCCTTTCGCTATATCCTCTAGACCATCTTGATTGTCTATTAATACGGAAGAAGTAGCAGAAAGCTCTTTTTCCATCTCCCTTATGCTAGCAATCATTTCTCGTAAGTTGCCGACCATATGGTTGACTGCATTTGCCAATACTTGAAATTCATCCTTCCTTTTAAAAGAAAGGGGAGCACCTGATAAATCATTAGTTGCAATTCGAGATAATCGCTTCACTACCGCTTCAATTGGCCAAATAATCGACCTTGACATCCAGGCAGCTACAGCAATTGCCACTAGGGTAGTAATCATCGCAATGCTCACAAACCATTTCTTTTGTACTTGATTATCAGCAAGGATAGAATCACTTGTCTTCATTAATTGTGCATCTGCATCTACTTGAATAGTACTCCAAGCATCCTTTGCATCTGTAGACCAGATTTGACAGAACTCTTCCATTAATGGAATGGCCGCATCAAACCCGCCTTCATCATAAGCAGGAATCACTTGTTTTACGATTAAATTTTCCCATTTTAAGCTTTTTGCAACGGCATCATTAAATGCATCCTTGTCTTTGATTAACGGCTCAAGCTTTTTTTGTAGAGCAGCTGCTTTTTCTGTTTCCGCTAAAAATCGTTCTTTATAGGTAACATCCCCATATAATACATATCCCCGTGCCAAAATAACACGATCAGCAACATTTTCTTCCATTTCAGAAGCCAATCGAATTAATGCATAGTCATCATCCATGATTTTATCTAATTTTTGATCCGCTCGTTCATTACCGACATATCCAACAACCGCAATCGTCAAGATAAATAATAAAATGAATCCGAATCCAAGATAAAATTTTTGTTTTATACTCATTTTTTTATATATTCTCCTTTATAGATTTTCTTATTTCGTGTTTCTTCTATTTATTAGTAAAAACCGGTTCCTTATATAAAGGCTATATCAAACCACCATTTGTGATTTTCTCACTTAAAGAAAAGAAAGGGAAGAAAATTGCTCGTTTTCCTAGTAATATATACATAATTGTCACAATTAAAAAAGAAGAATCGTTTATAGTCCCACTCTTAATAAAAAAAAAGACCTACTATGGTCTCAATGTCATCTAATATATTGGAAATAAAACGAGGGTATGCGCTAGGCTTTCCGCTCGCTTTCCATGAGTCTCACCTGTCTCGCAATTCCCATAGAAGTCGAGCAGACGCCCTTCCAAACAAGTCATCATGATACTTAGTTGCCGACATTGCCTATGGTCCCCATTATCGTCTCTTCTTGCGGATATATTTGGCTATTATTTCGCTTAGGAAAAAAACGAATAATCCCGACAACAATAAAGAAAGAGAATCTATCTCGATCTCCTTATTCCATAATTCAAGAAAGCTATTGATGAGGAGAAATCCTGACCAATAGAAAAAGGCACAATAAAAAGCGATATTAACACTTGTTTTGTCTATATTTTTGTTTGATTTAAAAAACAATGATGGCTCTCCTTTCTTTGTTTTGATATCTATAATTTAGATGCCTAATTTAGGGGAGCGTTACATAGAAGATAGAACGAAAAAGGCAGCTTCTTTTAATAACTTAGCAGATTATTGGAAAGAGGGAAAGAGGATAGATGAAGGAATATGCAGAGGGCAAAATAGGTAGAGAATAGCATCCATGTTTACAGATTTTCGCTTAGAAAAGAATATTGGAACTGGTTCTATTTACATAAAAAAGTAAGGACGTACTGCTGTCCTTAAATAGGGGGATATTTATTCACATCTACACCTAAGAGGATCTTGGAGGTAGTCTCTGATTACATCCATAGGTATGCCGATTGTGAGTGCTTCTTGAATCAATTCGACCCATTCTTTGTCTAAATCGCTTTCATGGACAAAAAGATGCAACATTTTGTAAAACCTCCCTAAAATAATTTAATATTTCAGGCAGCACAGCCATCTTAGTTAGGAACCTTAGATCTGTTGCTTTGCGTCCTACTCTTTCGAGGAGTTTGCCTTTTACTGTAATAATGTATTTTAAATATACGTTAATTTAGGATAATAATAAATAAAATTTATCTGACTTTTTCCGACAAAATAGGGGGGGAATGAGATTCTGTTTTCATTTAGGCTACCTTGAAAAAGGGTTCCGCAGGTGGAATACACTTCGCTTTCCATGGGGCGGGCGTCGAGCCTCCTCGTTTCACTGAGGGGTCTCGTCTGTCCCGCTATTCCTGCTGCTCCCTCCTTATAAATTTAAGAGTTTCACTTTCATGTGCCATGGTGCAAAATGGGGTGAATGGCTGTCTACTCTGAAAAGAGGCTTTGGCTCTCTTGAATAGTCCGCAGTCAGAATATACTTCGCTTTCCTGTGGGCGAGCGCCGAGCCTCCTCGCTGCGCTGCGGGGTCTCGCCTTTCTCGCATTCCCACGGGAGTCTTCGTATATTCTGACTGCTCTCTGCTTATAAATTTAAGAGTTTCACTTCTTTTCATGTGTCATGGAACAAATTTGTTTGCATGGGTGTCTACCTTGAAAAAGGATTCTCTCAAATGGTCCGCAGTTTGCATCATTTTCCTTTCTGTGATTGAACGGTTTCGTTGCTATATTTCTATTTTTTCTCGTCTTTCACGCAGGTATTCGCTCCTTCATGATTTAATAAGGGGAATGAGCTATCGGTGGGGTGTTTTATTTTATGTTGAGTGATAGGATCTCCTGCATGTGTTCTAAGGAATTTCTAAAATCTTCTCAAAAATGCTGGGGGTTTTGCAAAATTCTTTTCTTTTTATCACTCCCTAGATATCTCTTTTCACAATCTAGATAAATAACACTATCCAGAAGATAGTGCCAAAACGTTTATGTCATGCGTAAATCTCTTTTCATTTCTCCATATTCGCGTTTAGAATTATTACCATCTATATGGTGAATATGGTTTTCTAATTTTTCTAGTTTTGAAACGAAAGCAGGATGAAGCTCTGTTGTATTCGCTTTTCCATACATACAGTTTGTGTAAAAAATTAATTGAGAAGCGATAAAATCATCATTTGTTTCAAGTATGGCATCTAGCATATGAGGGATATACTCAAATGCTAGAATGCTGCTTTTTTCATCTATTAATCTATCAAAAGAGTGGGCCAGATAAAATGCATCTTCATTTATTTTTTCAACCCAGTTCTCCAAAATATTTTCAATTTCTTTATGCATAATTAAAACTCCTTGTATCTATTATTTAAACTTAAAATCGTCAAACTTTTTGTTATATACAAAATGGATTACAAAGTTGTGACCTTCTTTATTTTTTAATTTTCTCTTACTATGAAACCTACTAAAAACAGCTACGACTGGAACAATAGATGCTTGTAATTCAGTTGAATCTCCATTAATAAGTGTAGCATTAAAGTCTTCCTCTACTCTAATACGCTGTTAAGTAATACTTTATACGTTTGTTGAAATAATTCACCATTTTCATCCTCTCTAGAAAAGTCGAAAGACATCTCGTTTGTCTCATTGTTAATTGAAAGAGCATCATCAGCTGATGGTTCTTCTGAGTCTATTTGAGTTACTACAACAGTCTCTGTTTTGTCCACTTTTACTGATATTTCTACAACATCTGATACATTACCTTCAATGGTTTCGATAGCGGTAGCAATAGCATCCGAGTCTATCACTATACCTTCTGCCATTGGTAGCGAACCATATATTTTTCTTGAATGATTAAGAGGAAAGAGGTTAGAGATGAAGCGAACTTTGGTCAATTGGTCAATGATAAAAAAAGCTGATGCAGGTCATTTGAAAGAAGTTGAGAAGATACATGGGGAAAAGCAGGGTGATGATTCCATGCTTCGAAGGAATTTCTTCCAGCATCAAATAGAACTTTTAATAGGAGGGAAAAATTGATACAGTAAGGTTAGAAGAATGGCAATCTATTTTATGGAATAATTTTAAGTATGTAAATAAAGAGAGCAGATAATAGACTAGTAGTTATGAGGGAGGGGTTTTTATAATGATTGATATTCATTGTCATATATTGCCCGGAATTGATGATGGCGCAAAAACAATGGAGGATAGTTTAGAGATGGCGAAGGTTGCAGCGGGGGAAGGCATCAAAACGATTATCGCGACACCTCATCATCGGAACAATCAGTTTACTAATAAAAAAGCAGATATTTTGCAAAATGTAGAGGACTTAAATAAGGTGCTTGTACAAGAAAAATTGCCGATTACGATTCTGCCAGGGCAAGAAGTGCGCATTTTTGGAGAAGTATTGGAAGACTATGAAAAAGGGGAAATACTGACGCTAAATCATACAAAGTACCTTTTTATTGAGTTTCCATCCTCGTCTGTACCGAGATATGCAGAAAGATTGTTATACGATATCCAAACACAAGGCATTATTCCAATTATCGTCCATCCAGAACGTAATAAAGAACTGCAAGAAAAACCAGAATTAATGTACAAACTTGTGAAAAATGGAACGTTAACACAAGTAACAGCAGCAAGTGTGTGCGGCTATTTTGGCAAAAAGGTAAAGCAATTTTCCGAACAGCTAATAGAGTCAAACTTAACCCATTTTATCGCATCAGATGCCCATAATATTACAAGCCGGACCTTTAAAATGAATGAGGCATTCGATGAAATAGAATCAAAATTTGGTACCGATTATGTCTACTTATTTACAGAGAATGCCGAACTGCTTATAGAAGATAAAAATATCTATAAAGAAATCCCAGAACCAATTAGAAGAAAGAAATTTTTGGGGATATTTTAGAAAAAAGATTCTGTGCTGTATTTCCCATTTAATCCTCCTGATAAATTCAGGAGGATTTATGGTTATTAAGTGGTTTAGAAAACCCCTGGCTATGCTGGGTGTTCTAAAGAGCTTCTAGCGTGACCTCACTGCATGGTAGGATAAAGTTCCCCCTAGAAGGAGGCAGGCCTTGTGAAGGACATGAATAGTTTAGTGCATATATACAACATGGAATTGTAAGCCTCACATCGTTTTTTCCAAAAGTATAGAAGATAAAATGAAAAGGCTACCAATTATTATTCGCTTATTTTTTAGGGTTTATCTTCTTTTTTTTTCGATTTATCTTCTTTTTTTCCCAGTTTATCGATTTTTCGACAAAATTCGCTTTCTCCCCCTATGTTTAAACCTCCCCAATTGTGAAAAAAGTCAAGTGAACATTTTACTTCAGAGCTATACAAGGGCGCTTGCGCTTCTCTTATTAGGCATGCTTCTGAAAGGTTAAGAAGTGAACCATATGCTGGATAAATAAAATAAGAAATAATACCAAAAGGGGAAAAGTAGTAAATTGCTCTTTTATAAATGGGTACAACAGGATTAGAAGCACTGCTCCAATTGCAATGGAATATTGAACAGCAATATAGGAGGCACGGCATGCTTTGGCATTAATCATTTTTTCCCGTTCATCTTGTTCATCGAATTCGATTGGGTAGAACAATGCCTTGTTGGAAAATACTTTCATGCCTCTTTTTTTACAATATAGCACGTAAATCAATGGCATCAGAACAAGACCAACGATTGTTATAATTGAGGGGATTGCTGGTAATTGCATCACAAACTCCATTTGCCCTCCTTTCTTCATTTGAGCAACCCCTTCATAAATTTTATATCCAGCAACACATAAAAAATAACTGATTAAAACGAGGTATAAATTGATGGCTAATCTTAATTTTTGATTCATTTTTCATCCACTCCTATCCAGAATACTTCTTCCATATGCAAATCGAATTCTTTGCAAATTTTCAACCCTAACAAAAGGGAGGGGCTATAATCACCTTTTTCAATAGCTGCCACTGTTTGCCGCGTAACGCCAATCGCAGTAGCTAATTTTTCCTGGGAATAGCCGTAGCGTGCCCGAAGCTCTTTTACCTTATTATGAACGTTCATAGCGGCTCCTTTTTATTTATTTGATATTAATAATGTATAGTTTATTTAACATTTTGTCAACTATACTTTACCAATTGTTAAGTTTTTTATATGTTCGAATTCTAGAGCATGACCGCGAATGCGAAATCGCCTTTCTGAACCAATTCGTGATCGATTTGATCTCACTATCTGCTTGTAAAGAGTGCCGTTTGAACAAAATGAAATGAAAAGTCAAACATCAGTAGAAATAAGAAAGCAAGTTATCTTAGCACGTAAATGGTTCGTGCGAGACGCAGCAGCAATGTCCCTAAGCAAATCGCTGGATGAACCAGTAATCAATTGGAAGAAAATGAGAGAGAGAAAGGTGATTCATTCTGTATGACCTTTCTAGTCACTGTGACCGAGTCTTTATTTGTCACTGTAAATCCAAATGTAAAGGAAAAAGAGACAGCACGTGTTATACTAAGGAAAAAGGGAAAAGGAATAATGAAGGAGGCTGTTATGACCAAGCGATTAGATTTACGTGTCGATTTTGCCTTTAAATCTCTTTTCGGGACGCATGGAAATGAATCTATTTTAGCTGCTTTTTTAAATGCCGCTCTACGTTTACCAGAGGAAAAGAAAATAATAACCGTTCACCTATTAGATCCGCACTTTAATAAAGAAAACCAAGACGATAAACAATCCATCCTAGATGTACATGCCCAATTAGAAGATGGAACACGCATAAATATTGAAATTCAACTAAATAATAAGCATGACATGGAAAAAAGAACCCTTTACTATTGGTCTAAAATGTACAGCAGCCAAATGAAGGAAGGCATGGACTACAGCGAGCTGTGCCAAACGATTACGATTAACATTGTCAACTTCCGTTATTTATCCCACATTCATCATTATCATTCTGTTTTCCAATTATATGAACGAGAAGAAAAATTATTGTTAACCGACATGCTAGAAATTCATTTTATGGAACTTCCTAAACTTCTTATCAAATGGCGGAAAAAAGAAGTCGACCCAAGGGAAGATCAATTAGTGCGATGGTTATTGTTACTCGAAGCATCTGAAGACGAAGAAATTACGCAAGTACTGGAGGAGATTGCGATGCAAGAAGATCAAGTATTAAAAAAAGCCATACACGAATGGGAACGTGTCAGTCAAGATCCTGATGTATTGCTTGCATACGAAGCAAGAAGGAAAGCTCTATTGGACGAAAAATCCGCATTAAAACGAGCGGAAAGTAGAGGATTACAAGAAGGGTTACTAAAGGGCGAACAAGAAGGGTTACAAAAAGGAAGGCAAGAAGGAAGGCAAGAAGGAAGGCAAGAGGCCATGAAGGAATTGGCACTTGGCATGATTCAAAAAGGGATAGACACTCAAACGATATGTGAACTTACTGGCCTTACAAAAGAGGAAGTTAATACTCTTCACCATCAATAATGAAGTCTCTTTAAATCAAAATAAAATGTTCTCATAATTATACAAAGGTATGAAGAGGTAAATGCATGGCAGTGCGATGGTTATTGTTACTCGAAGCATTTGAATGCACTGGGGGACAGGTGCAATGTCGTGGATTAAATGTCATTACGCTCTATCTAAATGCCCTGATTCTCCTATCTATAAAAAAAAAACCGTCAACCAGCACACTAGGTTAACAGTCATTCATTGTTTCGCGTAATTTATCTCTTTTATTACGGCTGCACAACCTCTTGTGCTTCCATTTCTCTTATTGTCTCTGCGATTTTTACCATCATCGAGCATTCTACTCGTTTTCGGAAAATGTCGCAGCTGAAATCATCTTTTCCGTTTAAAGAGCCAGTTGCATGCAAGGTATTGGCAGGACAGCCGCCGCTGCAGTACATTTTCGCCCAGCAGTCTTGGCATTGTGGTTTGGAATAGCAGTTGCTTTCTTTAAATTGGCTTTGAAGCGGTTCATTTTTAATACCTGCCCAAATATTTCCCATGCTATAATCCTCATCGCCGACAAACTGGTGGCATGGAAATAGCTCTCCCCAAGGTGTCACAGCAAGATATTCTGTACCAGAACCGCAGCCTGATATTCTTTTTTGCACACATGGACCTTCTGATAAATCAAGCATGTAATGGTAGAAGGTAAATGCCTCGTCATTTTCCCCGCGTTTGATCATTTCTTCTGCCAGAATTTCATACTGACGATAAATTTCAGGAAGATCTTCTTCGGTCAGGGCATAAGGTTCTTTTGGATTACAAATAACAGGCTCCATGGAAAGCTTATCAAAGCCAAGGTCGGCTGCATGAAAGATATCATTCGTGAAATCGACGTTATTATGCGTGTACGTTCCACGAATATAATATTCTTTATCGCCACGCTGTTGTACAAAGCGCTGGAATTTCGGCACAATATAATCATAACTTCCTTTATCATTAACCGTTCTGCGAAGATGATCATGGACTTCTTTTCTTCCATCTAAGCTTAATACAACATTATGCATTTCTTTATTTAAAAACGCAGTTACCTCGTCATTAAGCAGCATGCCGTTTGTTGTGAAAGTAAAGCGAAAGTTTTTTTGATAAGCTTCTTCCTGACTTCTAGCGTATGCAACGATTCTTTTTACAACCTTCCATGCCATTAAAGGCTCTCCGCCAAAAAAGTCGATATCCAGGTTTCGATGGGATCCTGAGTTTTCCAGCAGAAAGTCGATCGCTTTTTTGCCAACTTCATAGCTCATAATTGCTCTGTCGCCGTTGTATTTCCCTTGACTGGCAAAACAATAATCACAGGATAAATTACAAGTATGGGCTACATTTAGACAAAGAGCTTTCACATATGTTTTTCGTTTCGTTAAATCAAAAGAGATTTCCTTATATTGATCTTCGGTAAAAAGCTGTCCGGATTGTTTAAGTGCTTCGATATCCTGTATCGTTTCACGGATGCTTTTTTCCGTAATCGCAGGGTCGTGTTTATATTTTTCTAGCATTGTATGAATCAAGCTATTTTCAGTAGTATCTTCATAGAGTGCAATCATGTCATAAGCAAGGTCATCGACAACATGCACGGATCCACTGTACGTATCAAGGACAATATTGTAGTCGTTTAGTTTATATTGATGAATCATTCTAGCATAACTCCTCTTGATATATAATAAAGGCTGTTTTCGTATAGATGGTTGTTTATAAAATTGGCGATCTCACTGAGTCCGCAGCCGGAATACACTTCGCTTTCCTGCGTGCTACGTCTGAGCCGCTTCGTAGTACTGATAATAGTAGGGTTGACGGAGGCTTACTGCTCGCTTTCCATGGGACGAGCGGGGAGCCTCCTCGTTTCACTGCGGGGTCGCACCTGTCTCGCAATTCCCATAGGAGTCGAGCAGACGCCTCTCCAAACCAATAATTTATAAGATATTACGATTTTATAGAATCTTAATTTGATGACAATGGAATCCCGAAAGTGTAACGATAGATTCAAGTAAACCCCCGCGGAAAGCGGACATCTTGAAGTCGAAAGTAATTAACTCGTTTCATAACAACAAAATGTACGAAAACAACTTAGTCTTAACTTCAAAATAAGGGATAGAAGGAGAAAACGAGTAACCTTAAAATTGATTAATGATTACTCGTCTCTTCGTCTTCTTATCTGTTCATTGCGTTTTCACATTTTTGATTGGCAACTCCACATGATGTTTTGCAAGCTGATTGGCAGGAAGTTTGACATTCGCCGCAGCCACCGTGTTTTACTGTATCCATTAGTGTACGAGTGCTTAGAGTAATGATTCTTTTCATTATTCGTGCCTTCTTTCTAATATAATTATGTTGCAAACGTTGAGAAAGTGAATGTTTTCACAAACTTTCCCGTGCTCATTTTATCAATAGGTTGCTTTTACGTCAATTCGTCTTTTTTTTCTTTTATGTGTAGAGCTAATAAAGTATCGAAAAGTAGAAGAGTTGCTTCATAAGAAGGAAGGACTGGGGATTATTGAACATGGAGGAAAAATAAAAAGGAAGCAAAGGGATTTTCCCTTGCTTCCTATAGAGACCGGTTCCTATCAAATTTCAAACTTTGCCATAATCGCTCTTAATTCTTGTGCCATTTCGTTTAATTGATTAATGGTCGCAGCGACTTTATCCATGGAGTGCAGCTGCTGTTCTGTTGAGGATTGCATTTGGTTGGTGCTGACTACATTTTGCTCTGCTATACCTGCAAGCTCTTGAACAGAAGCGGATACTTCTTCTGCGTTGGCAGATATTTCTTCAGAGGAAGCAGATACTTCTTGCAATTGAGAGGTTATATTCTGAATCGATTCCAGAATGTTATGGAATGCTTCCCCTGCATTTTGAACAGCCGTTAAGCCATTGGAAATTTCCGTTCTGCTCTCATTATTCGATGAAATAATATTCGTCATATCCAGTAGGATTGCCGAAATCAACTCGATAATATGCTGAGAAGAATCTTTAGATTGTTCTGCCAGCTTTCTTACTTCTTCTGCCACTACGGTAAAACCTTTTCCATTTTCCCCTGCTCTTGCAGCTTCAATTGCCGCATTTAATGCAAGCAGATTTGTTTGGTCGGCGATGTCTGTGATTGCTCCAGTTAATTGACCGATTTTATTTGTTCTTTTCTCAAGAGAATCAATAATAGAAGATGTTTGGCTTGAAACAGAATCAATTTTTTTCATTTGCATAATGGTCTGCTGAATCATTTCGTTTCCTTTGGAAGCATACTTATTCACACCGACCGTGTATTCAGAAACGGAAGCAGAAGAGTTGGCAATCGCTGTCACATTCCCTGTCACATATTCCATTGAATTAGCTGTTTCCGTGGCGCCCTCTAGCTGTGCACCAGAACCTTTAGCAACATGAGAAACAGCTTCCTGAACATCCCCTGCTTCTTTTGTTAACACTTCCTTATTATGAAAAAGCTCCTTAGAGGTCACACTCAGATTTTCTTCTGCAGCGGTAATTTTTGATATCATATCCCGTAAATTCGTTGTCACACTATTCGTAGCGGAAGCAAGCTGGTGAAATTCATCTTTTCGGTTAAAAGAAAGAGCGGTTCCAGTTAAATTATTGCTCGCAATTTCTGCTAGCCTTTTTACAACGGCTCCTATTGGATTAATAATGCTGCGAGAAAGTAAAACAGAGATCACAACAGCACATACAATTCCAATACTCGCTATAACTAAAAAGAGATTCATCTGGGTTTGACTAGAAGAAAGCATACTGTTGCCTTCGGTTAGCATTTTTTCATGAAAATCATCATTAATGCTAAGGAGGGAGTTGAGAGCCTCTTTCGATATTGGTGCCAATTCTTCCATCTGTGTAATGGCCGCCTCCGCTCCTTCTTGTTCATAGGTAGGAAAAATCTGCTCTGTTAAGGATTGCTCCCATTCAGTCATCCGTTCTATAGCACGCTGACAATCTTCTCGATCTCCGACTAATGAAGTAAGCTGTCTCTCTAGTTCATCTGATTCTTTTGTTTTTTGGAGAAAATCATCTTTATAGCTGCTTTTCTCAAATAAAAGATAACCTCTAGCCGCGGTAATTCGTTGTCTTAAATTATCAATTAACTGGCTAGAAACACTAACCCTTTCATAATTCTGATAAAGAAGACTTTCCAGTTTTTCATCCGCTTTCTTATTTCCCACATATCCAATAGATGAAATCCCAACCATTAATAATAAAATAATCGAGAAACTAATAATAATTTTTTGTTTGATACTTTTCATTTACTTATCCCCCAATAGACCTAATTCATTTGACTACTTTACATGGAAAAAATATGTATGTAAAGAGAAAAATATACAATCTTTAAAATGAAAATAGGTAACTAAAACAAAGGAAATAAATGGTTTAAATTCTATTTTTGTTTATTGGATTTAGTTGATATACTCGAATAATGATTCAGTAGAATTTGTATGGAAATTGGTGTAGAAAAGTGTTGCTAGAATGAAATGAAATGGTTGTATTCAATTGGGATTTTGGAGCGTATTTTTAAGAAGATAGAGGGGGATACATAATAATGTAAAGGAATTATTCCTATATGTTTAAAACTTTAAATGAATAAATTTGCGTGGTACCCGAGGAGTTAGCTTTTTTGGTAATATAGCCCGAAAATTTTCCCATGTGTTTGTCCGTTTGAAAGGAGATACATTGTTTCTAAAATCCTTTCCATAATAGCATGAAAGTTTATAGACAATATATATGGTTATTTTGTAAATAGGGAGATTTAAGAAGAGAGAATTTGAAAGAAATCACCTGTCCTTATTGCCGAAAGAGGTAGGAACAGGTGGATTTTCCCTGGCAACTCACAAAGTTTCTCCTAGCCTTTGAGAAGAAACCGGTTCCTATTACACGTCAAACTTCTCCATGATTCCTCGCAGCTCTTGTGCCATTTCATTTAATTGATCAATCGTTTCTGTAACATTTTCCATGTAACGAAGCTGCTGGTGGGTGGAGGATTGCATTTGATTGCTGCTTTTGGCATTTTGTTCGGCGATATCTGCAAGCTCTTGTACAGATGCCGTGACTTCTTCCGTGTTTGTCGATATTTCCTCTGACGAAGCAGATACTTCCTGTAATTGAGAGGTAATATGTCGAATCGATTCCAAGATATTTTGGAAAGCGGACCCTGCATACTGAACCGCTGCTAAGCCTTCTTCTATTTCTTTTTTGCTTTCATTATTAGATTCAATAATATTAACTGTGTCTGTCTGAATATCAGAAATTAATGTGACAATATGTTTGGAAAAATTCTTTGCCTGCTCTGCTAATTTTCGTACCTCATCGGCAACAACTGTAAATCCTTTTCCATTTTCGCCTGCTCTTGCTGCTTCTACTGCAGCGTTTAATGCAAGTAAACTCGTCTGATCGGCAATTTCAGTGATGCTGTCCGTTAATTGACCAATTTTATTTGTTCTTGTCTCCAGCAAATCGATAATAGAAGTAGTCTGATTGGATGCAGAATCAATTCTCTCCATTTGCGCTAACGTCCGCTGAATAACGCCCTCTCCTTCAGAAGCATGTGAATTAACACCAATCGTATATTTAGAAACAGAGGCAGTGGAATTTGCAATGGTGGTGATACTGTTTGAGACAAAATCCATCGAATTGGCTGTCTCTGTTGCTCCTTCCAATTGGGTGTGTGAACCCTTCGTAACAGAGGTAACGATACCTAACAAATCATTCGCTTTATTTGTTATCGTCTCTCTGTTTTCTACTAATTCTTTCGAAGTGGCAATAAGGTGCTTCTCTGTATTCGTAATCTTTGTGACCATATCCCGTAAGTTATTCGTTACACTATTTGTAGCATTAGCAAGCTGTTGAAATTCATCTTTTCGGTTAAAAGAAAGAGGATCTCCTGTTAAGTTATTATGTGCAATTTCTGTTAGTCGTTTTACTACATCACGAATTGGTTTAATAATGTTAAGAGACAATAAAATAGAAAGGATAATCGCCAAAACAGCTGCGATACACGCAAGCAATAGATACAGATTTAATTGTGTTTGACTTGCATCTATCATATCCTTGCCATCATTTTTCATCTTGTGATCAAAATCGTTTTTGATTCCGTTCCATGAGTTGATCGCATCTGCAGACACTGGTTGACAGATTTCCCTCATTAAAGCAATTGCTGGAACCATTCCCTCCTGCTCATAGAGAGGAAATACCTTATCAAGTACTAGCTTCACCCATTGATTGGTCCGTTCTAAAGCATGCTGAAATGCCTCTGTCTCTCCCATAACAGAAGCTAGTCGCTGCTCTAATTCAACTGCTTTTTCATTTTCCTTCATAAAATTTTCTTTATAAATAGAATCATGATATAAAATATAGTCTCTAGCCAAAATAATTCGCTGCTTAAAACTCTCGTTTATATCATTTGTAAGAGAAGCCTGCTCGTAATTTTCGGAAAGCATCTTCTGTAAACTTTTTTCCGCCTTTTTATTCCCAATAAACCCGACACTCGAAATACCAATAATTAATAATAAAATAATAGAAAAACATACAATGATTTTTTGCTTGATACTTTTCATTAACATATCCCCCAATAGACCTAATTCATTTGATACTCTACATGGAAAAATTATGTATGTAAAGGGAGTGGAGCCAAATTTTTGAAATGAAAACGGTAACTAGTGAAAGGGAGGGAAGAAGGAGCTGAAAAATGTATGGATGATAAAAAAATTAGTTGGTAAAAAGTATAAAAGGGTAGGTACTTGCTATTCATTAAACATATGGATGAGGGGTATAGTATGGAAGATTGAGGTTGGATGGGGTTGTGAAATAAAGAGTAACAAGCGGAATGAAGAATCTAGAATATGTATGTTGGAGAAGCATTTATTGGGAAGAAGAGAAACCTCCCTGGGGTTCCGAAGCGGAACCGGTTGTTATTAAATGGAAAAGTCAGCACATAATGCTGTCTTTTACTCTTGAAAAGGGTCAGAAACAATAAATGAATACATTGGTTTTAAAAAAATAAGAGATGGAAAGGATGATAGCTATTCAGGGATATTGGTTTGTGCCGTTCTAGGTGATTGGTGAAGAAAGTCTCTAATTACATCAATAGGAATGCCAATCGTTTGTGCCTCTTGAATCAACTCGACCCATTCTTTGTCTAAATCCTTTTTATTAACGAAAGGATGTAACATTTTCCTAAACCTCCCTAAAATACCCTAATATTACAGGCAGCACAGCCATCATAGTTTTAAAACCTTAGATCTGTTGCTTTGCGTCCAACTCTTTCGAGAAGTTTGCCTTTAACTGTATTCATATTTAATATACTTTAATTTTCTGAAATATCAAATAGTAAGCGTCTATCGTTTTCCGATAAATTCAATAAGAAAAGTTAAAAAAATAAAATCGTCAATGAACGCATCATTAATGTTAATAGGATAATGTTTCTTTCGTTATTAACTTCATTTTTTTCTATGGTGATTACTTTATAAAGGATTTTGTTTTTGTTAGATTATCTCTTTTGAATAATAATAAATAACTTCCATTTGGTGCTATTTATAGTAAGTTTAAAAGAAAAGCATTTCTGATATGCCCTCATAGAAGGGGAAGAAAATCTAATTGAGTCCAGTTTTTCTTAAAAGATTGTTATTTTTCCTCCCCAATAAATTCACTATCCACTACTTCTACTTGCGTGCTCACTTTTTTATGATAAAATTTTGAAGATTTTACGGTAACTGTTCCTCCAATTGGCAAGTCTGTATTATAGATAGCAAGATTGCTATAGCCCATGTCTGACTCATAAAAGATTGAGTTCAAAACGGTTACTTTAGCATTTGATAAAACGGCTATATCAGCTTCGGGGTCTCCTGGATAATCATGGACACCGCTGTTTTTAAAACTGGAGTTAATAATAGTAGCTTCAGCAAAATCCTCAACATGGACGCTTTGGCCAGCTATTTTATTAAAGGAGCAATTTTTTATCGTGATGTTCTTCGCCTTAATGGCAATGCCAACTGCAAATCCCGCATTTGGGGACTTACTGATATTATTTTCGAAAACCGAGTTCTCAATAAGCCAATTTTCACTTGGAGCATTAATTTCAATATCATCCGATGTATTATTTTTAAAACGGCAATTAATAATTTTTACATTGTAGCTTGGATTTAGATTGGATAATATCCCATATCCCGAGCCTTCAAATAAACTATTAATGATAGATAAATTATGAACAGTTATTGAATTTTGAATTCCTTGAGTAGTGTTTGTGAATTTACAATCGAGTATGGTTATATTGTCACCAGCTGGTAACACTCCAAGGTTACTTTTGAAGCCAATGTCTTGTAATGTTTGGTCGCCTGCCAGAGATAATATACTTTCTTGTTTCTTATCGGTTCTGTTAAAAGTAGTATTTGTTTTTCCTTCGCCTAATAAGGAGATATTTTTAGGTACAGATATAGTGGATGTGACGAAGTAAGTTCCTTTTTTAAAAAAGACGGTACCTCCTCCTGCTTTGCTAGCAGTATTAAACGCTTTTTTTATTGCCTCACTATCGTCTGTTTTTCCGTCTCCTTTGGCTCCAAAGTCTTGAACTTTAAATACTGCTCCGTGAACATGATTTTCCTGTTTAAGATCTGTTGCTGCTGTTTCCTCTTTACTATTAATATTCCAAATCCAAAGACCGATTGCAATAACAACAAGAAATGAAATGATAACTAGGAAATCTTTTTTTCGAATGAAAATAACCTCCTTTATTATTGCTATTTAATAGTAACTAGCATTTACAGTATTTAATTTAATCAAAAATGGAGGCTGTTTTCGTAGGAAGTGTTATTGGAAATATAAGCAAATTAGGTTTTTTATTAGTATAATATGTTCTTTATAAAGAATCAATAAAAAGAATTATCCTGTTATCTTGTTCTTTATTTAGAAATAAATATGAAAGCGATACCAATAAAATAGTAAATAAAATTTAATTTTAATTAGAGTATAAAAATCTCCTGTTAGAAAAAAAGAGAAATAAAAGAAATCAATATTCTATAAAGTTGATAATAAAGGGATAATGAAAAATTTTTCTTCTTTTTTGGAAAAATTTAAAAAAACTATTTCCAAAAGCAAGAAGAAGATGCTATTATAAATGTACGTTATAAAGAACGGATAAGAAAGTTATTAAGAATTTTTTTAAATTCAACTTCCGAAACAAATCAATTGACTATTAGGAGGATAACATGGACGAAACAATTAGTATAAAAGATTTCTTTCAAACAATCAAAAAAAGAGTGCTATTAATTATTAGTATCATGTTGATTTGTGCTTTAGCAACTGGCTTCATATCATATAAGTATCTAACACCGAAATATCAAGCTTCTACTCAACTTCTAATAAATGATTCTACCGGAAAAAAAGCTATAACAACTAAGAAAAAGAAAGACGATCAGGAAGAGGTAAATAATTACACTTCTTCTCAGCTGCAAACCAACCTTCAATTAGTTAACACATACATAGCAATAATGAAGAGTCCAGCAATATTAGAAAAAGTGATAAGTGAATTAAACCTGCAGAAATCAGTAGGAGAATTAAATGGAATGTTCGAAGTGGAAAGTGAAGAAGAATCTCAAGTAATTGATATAACAGTTACAGATAAGAATCAGGAAAATGCTGTAATCATAGCTAATGAAATAGCAAAAGTATTTAAAAAAGAAGTTCTGAAAATTATGAAAATAGATAATGTTGAGATATTGGCAAAAGCTAAATACCTTCCTAACCAAGCACCTATTAATTCACAGCCAATTCAAAATATAATAATATCCTTGCTTGTAGGGATGGTGATAGGAATAGGACTGACACTAATACTTGATTATTTTGACGGTACTGTCCATACGAAGCAGGATATAGAAGCTTCGTTGCAAATCCCTATACTTGGGGTAGTGCCACCAATAAAATCGAGAAAAAAAATCTTTAAAGAAAATAAAATAAAAACAGAATATAGAGGTGAGACGCTTGGTTCATAAAAAAATAAGTGGAAGAAAAATACGGAATTTTCAAAAAAAACTAATCGCTAAGTATGAACCAAAATCTATTGCTTCTGAACACTATCGAAAAATTAGGACAAATATAGAGTATTGGATGAAGGAAAATGGAAGAATTCTTATGATAACATCCGCCATGCCTAATGAAGGAAAAACAACGACCGTGTCTAACCTAGCTGTAGTATTTGCACAAAAGGGTAAAAAAGTTTTGCTAATTGATGCTGACTTAAGAAAACCAGCTGTACATTATACTTTTGATATAAATAATCAAATTGG
>JBDNRM010000014.1:0-37550 GCA_047718615.1 Bacillus sp. (in: firmicutes)
ACGTTTATTGTTGACGTTTTGTTTGTTCAGTTTTCAAAGAGCAATTTTGTTGTTTATGTCTCTATCAGACGACTTTTTAATATTACCAGAAGTCTTTTTCTGAGTCAACACTTTTTTAAAAGTTTTTTTGTTTGTTGCTAACTTGTTTCAGCAACAGATATTAATATACCACCCTATTTGCGTTGTTGCAACAACTTTTTAAAAGAAAAAATATTCTTATAATTTGATTCCAAGTTTACTATAAAACGAAAATTATATCTATCACCCTATAGTCATGAAATATTTGATCCAATTAGTTCTCCTTTCCCTTCTTTCTTTTTATAAACACTTCCTTCACTTTCCTGTTTCTATTCTTATAAAGAAAAAAAGCAGAGCACCATACACGGCACTCTGCTTTTTTCATTAACGATGTCTCATTAAAGGAAATAATAACACGTCTCTTATAGATGGAGAGTTGGTTAACAGCATCACTAAACGATCAATGCCAATTCCCAATCCGCCTGTTGGCGGCATACCATACTCCAACGCTTCAACAAAGTCATCATCCATTAGATGAGCTTCATCATTTCCTTGCTCGCGCTCTTTTAATTGGGCTTCAAATCTTTCACGTTGATCAATCGGGTCGTTAAGCTCTGTAAAAGCATTAGCATGCTCGCGACCTACGATAAATAACTCAAAACGGTCTGTAAAACGTGGATCTGCCTCATTTTTCTTTGCCAATGGAGAAATTTCAACAGGATGTCCATAAATAAAAGTAGGCTGGATTAATTTCTCTTCTACTCTTTGTTCAAAGAATTCGTTAATAATATGACCATAAGCCATGTTATCTTTAATCTCAATACCGTTTTCTTTTGCTAACTTTCTAGCTTCATCCAGGCTTGTCTCTGGCCAGAAATCAACACCAGTATATTGCTTAATAGCATCTACCATATGAAGTCTTGTCCATTCCGGTTTAAGATCTACTTCGTATTCTCCATAAGGAACTGTTGTAGAGCCGTGTATTTCTTGCGCAATATGTGCTACTAAGTTTTCTGTTAGGCTCATGATATCACGATAGTCCGCATATGCTTCATACAATTCAATCATTGTAAATTCAGGATTATGACGAGTAGAAACTCCCTCGTTACGGAAAACCCGGCCAATTTCATATACTTTTTCTAATCCACCAACAATTAATCGTTTCAAGTGAAGCTCAATCGCAATACGCATGTAAAGCGGCATATCCAATGCATTATGATGTGTAGTAAACGGGCGTGCAGATGCTCCCCCTGCAATAGAATGCATCATCGGTGTTTCTACTTCTAAATAACCATGGTCATCTAAATATCTGCGCATAGATTGGATTATTTTACTGCGAAGTATAAAAGTAGTTCTGCTTTCTTCACTTGCAATTAAATCTAAATAACGTTGACGATAGCGTTGCTCGATATCTTTTAAACCATGAAACTTGTCTGGTAGTGGGCGAAGTGCTTTTGTTAATAAAGTAAAATCTTTCACTTTAATAGATAGCTCACCAACGTTTGTTTTGAATAAAACACCTTCTACTCCGACAATATCCCCTAAATCAACTGAATTAAAGATAGCATACTGCTCTTCTCCAACATTATCTTTTCGAACATATAATTGAATTTGTCCTTCAAGATCTTGAATGTGGGCAAAACCAGCTTTTCCTTTTCCTCTTTTCGTCATCACTCTTCCAGCAAGTGTAACTTTAACCGCTTTTTCTTCTAATTCCTCTTTTTCAAAAGAATTGTATTGTTGCTTAAGCTCCTCCGATAAGTTTGTTCTTTCAAAGCGTTTGCCGAATGGATCTACTCCTTGATCACGCAGCTCATTCATTTTGTTGCGTCTAACTTGTAACTGGTCATTTAATTCTTCATGACTCATTTTTAATCATCTCCACAATCTTTTTTATGTATGATTACCTAAAAAAGGAATCGTAAATTTTTATACATACTTTATTATTCTACACAATGTCGGGATTACAGACACTAAAAAAGAAAAAAAACTGTCAGATTTTTCACCGACAGCTATTTTCAACACATATTTATAGAAGATAGAAACAGAAAATGTCAAAACTAGCCTACGTATATTTCCTTTTCTTTTTGTTCTTCTTCTATTACGAGATTATTTAACAGCGTTACCAGTTGTTCTCGTGTGTCGCATTCATTAATTCCGTTTCTCGCTTTTGCATTTCCTCTTATCCCTTTTAAGTACCATGCTGCGTGTTTTCTCATTTCTCTTACTGCAACCTTTTCATTCTTTAAAGAAATTAAACGATCTAAGTGCAAAATGCACACTTTTATTTTTTCACGTGTAGATGGTTCTTCCATTAGTTCGCCCGTTTGTAGATAGTTGACTGTACGATAGATCATCCATGGGTTTCCTAACGCTGCTCTTCCTATCATTACGCCATCACAGCCAGTCTCATCTAACATTCTTTTCGCATCTTGTGGAGTTTGAACATCTCCATTTCCAATTAAAGGGATATTAATTGATTGTTTTACTTCCCGAATAATATCCCAGTTTGCTTTTCCTTCATACATTTGCACACGTGTACGGCCATGAAGTGATATAGCGCTTCCTCCAGCTCGTTCTACTGCTTGAGCATTTTTTACTGCATAAATATGGTCTTCATCCCAGCCCATACGCATTTTTACTGTAACAGGTTTATCTACCGCATCTACAACAGATGCAACCATTTCATAAATCTTATTTGGATCTAAAAGCCATTTTGCTCCTGCATCGCATTTTGTGATTTTAGGGACTGGGCACCCCATATTAATGTCTATAATATCGGCATTTGTATTTTTATCAACAAATTGTGCTGCTTCGACAAGTGTTTCCCTTTCTCCTCCAAATATTTGTAAACTCAGCGGATTTTCTCTTTCGTCTATATATAACATATTCAATGTTTTTTTATTTTTTAAAACAATCCCTTTGTCACTAATCATCTCAGCACATACTAGACCTGCGCCAAATTCTTTAACCGTTAAACGAAATGCTGAGTTACAAATACCTGCCATCGGAGCCAGCACTACTTGGTTTTGCATTTCTACGTTACCTATTTTAAACAATGGTTCTAACCTCCTTTTACTATTTTTGTTCGTTTGAATTAGGCTCTAATTCTTTTCTACTTATATTTAAAACTTTTACAATTAGATCTATCATGTCATCGGAAGGCATTCGGTTTCCTCGTTCAATCTCTCCAAGGATAGAAACTGAGACAAGAAGTTCTTTTGCCAAACCTTCTTGCGTATATCCCTTTAATTTTCGAAAAGCGCGAATACGTCTTCCCCATTTTTCTGTTGTCTCCATATCCTTACTCCTTCTTTATCCCGCAAAAACTTTGTGCAATCTTTTAAAGGTGCTTGTTTATTAGGCAATAGGACAGCTTCAGCAATTTCCAATAAAGGAATCACTACAAACGCCCGCTCTTCTATTCTTGGATGTGGAATATTTAATTTCTCTGATTCTATATTTTCTTGATTATACAATAAAATGTCAAGGTCTATCGTTCGCGGCCCCCACCTAATTATCCTTTTTCTTCCAAGTTCATTTTCAATATGCTGACAGGCTTCTAACAGGGAATACGGATCTAACGAAGTCCTAATATGCAAAACGATATTTAAAAATAGTTCCTGCTCTTTAAGTCCAACCGGATCCGTTTCATAAATAGATGAAATATTTACTACATTTATTTTTGCATGTTTCGCTAGCAAATAAACAGCGTCTTTTAAAAACTCTAGTCTGTTTCCTATATTAGAACCAAGGGAAAGATATGCGGTATTATTCATTGTCTTGTCCTCAAAATTTCAACAGATACAGACTCATAGTGGCCTGGAATTGGTGGATCAGGCTTTATCACTGCAACACGTACACTTTCAAGTCTACTATATTTGTTCAAAAGTTTTTTTGTTATATTTTCAGCAAGTGCTTCAATCAACTGAAATGGTTCTCCTTCTACTATTTCCTTCACATCAAAGTAAAGCTGACCATAATTAACGGAATATTTCAGGTTATCACTTTCACCCGCTTCCTTTAAATCTGCTTCAACCTCTAAATCTATTATAAAACGTTGTCCCAGTTTATTTTCCTCTGGAAATACTCCGTGATAACCGTAAAACTCCATTTTTGTTAAGCGTATCTTATCCACTGTATTTCCCCTTTTCCATTAAAGCATCCATCATTTTTGCCATTCTAGCCATTTCCTTTACATCATGAATACGAATTATTTGGCAACCCTTTTGAATGCCATAACAAACGGTTGCGCCAGTCCCTTCCACTCTTTCGGAAACAGGTAAATCTAAGATATGTCCGATCATCGACTTTCTGGATGTTCCAAGTAAGACTGGGTATCCAAGTTCTACTAGTTTATCTAAATGTCGCATCATTTCTAAATTATACGTTAGATTTTTGGCGAACCCTATTCCTGGATCTAATATAATTGCTTCATCCTTTACTCCAGCAGTCTTTGCAATCTCTATACTCTCCGATAAGTCGGATAATACATCCTCTATAAAATTAGAATAATGCTGATTATCTCGATTATGCATTAAAATAATCGGTGCGCCTTTCTCTGCTGCCATTGCTGCCATTGCGGGATCCTTTTTCGCTCCCCAAATATCATTGATTATATGAGCACCAGCTTTTAATGCCTCTTTTGCTACTTTGCCTTTATAGGTATCAATTGATATTGGTATATTGACCTCTTTAGAAACGACCTCAATAATAGGAATCACTCTTTCTAATTCCTCTTCTGCTGAAATTTCGACATACCCTGGTCTTGTAGATTCTCCCCCAATATCGATAATATCCGCTCCGTTTTCCACCATTTCTAAAGCATGTTGCACGGCTTTATCTTTTTCTTTATACTTCCCTCCATCAGAAAACGAATCGGGATTTACATTCAAAATCCCCATTATCAGTGTTTTCTCCTTATAGTTGAGAGAGTGTGGCCCACATTTTAATATCATATTATTTTCCCTCCATCTCTTTGATTGACCATAACGAACCGGAAAGTCTTCGATATTCTTTATGAAAAGAAGATACCACTTTCCCTACTGCACCATCAAATAAATGGTTATTAATGCTTTTGAGCGGAATGATTTCTTGGATAGAGTTTGTAGCAAATACTTCTTCTGCTTGTTTCACCTCTTCAATGAAATAAAAACCTTCTTCTACTGTCATTCCTATATGTTTTGCATATGCCATAATGAACTGTCTAGTTATTCCATTTAAAATGCCAGTCTCTATACATGGGGTATAAAGAATATTATTCTTCACCCAAAACAAATTAGTTGTAACACCTTCTGCTAAATGCTGTTCCTTTGTTAAAAATACCCCCTCGATCTCCAAGCCTGAACCAATTTCCCGTTTCGCTAGAATATTATTCAAATAGTGATGAGATTTTAACCTTTCGTTTCCTTCCGGGGTATTGCGGGGAATAGTCAAAACCTCCCCCTGTTTTTCTATCATCCCACCTGCCTCTGGCAATGGTTTTATAAACATTACGATATTCGGCTGCATATAAGGATCTGTTTGCAAACCAATTGCACCACTTCCAGCCGATACATTAAATCGAATATATGCGTTTTTTAAGTCATTCTTTTTTAATAAAGCTTGTATGATGTTATTTACATCTTCCCTTATAAAAAACTGATCAATATTTAATAACTTTAACCCTCTATTTAAACGTTCTAAATGGTCATCCAGTAAAAAGGGATGACCATCATAAATACGAAATGTTTCAAACAAACCTAATCCATACATAAAACCATGATCAAAAACCGAAATAACCGCCTCTTCTTGCTTAACAATGCTTCCATTTATATAAATATACATAGCCTACTCTTTTCCGTCTTTTGAATAATAAGTAACAAAGTTCTTTAAAAGTTCCATTCCTGCTGTGGTCATAATCGATTCTGGGTGGAATTGCACCCCTTCAATTGGCAGCTCCTTATGGCGTATTGCCATAATTTCTCCTTCTTCTGTCCAAGAAGAAACTTCAAAACAGGAAGGAAGCGTCTCTTTTTTCACTAATAAAGAATGATACCTTGTCGCTGGAAACGGGTTTGGCAGACCTGCAAAGATTGTTTTTCCATCATGGTACATATTTGATACTTTTCCGTGCATTAAGTTCTCCGCTTGGACAACATCCCCATCAAAAGCTTGTGCGATAGATTGATGACCTAAGCACACACCAAATATGGGAACTTCTCCTGAAAAAGCCGTAATTGCCTCTAAACTGATCCCCGCTTCATTTGGGCTGCACGGTCCTGGTGAAATCATCAAATAGTCAGGATTCTTTTTTCTTATCTCTTGGATAGAAGTTTGATCATTTCTTTTAACAACAAGCGTTTCTCCTAGTGAACCTAAATATTGAACAAGATTATAAGTAAATGAATCATAATTATCAATCATATAAATCATGGCGTTTACCCCTTATGTCTCTCAGCTAATTCTTTTGCATTCCAAAGCGCACGTGCCTTTTTCATCGATTCTTTGTATTCATTGCTAGGAACAGAATCAATCACGATTCCTGCACCTGCTTGCACATATGCTTTTTGATCTTTTACAAGCATCGTGCGGATCATAATATTTAATTCCACATCTCCATTAAATCCAATCCAACCTAATGAGCCTGTATAAGGCCCTCTTTTCACCGGTTCTAATTCTTCAATAATTTCCATTGTTCTAACCTTAGGTGCACCCGTTATCGTTCCCCCTGGAAACATACTGTCGATTAAATTATATTCATCTTTATCTTCAGCGAGCGTTCCTCTCACATTCGAGACAATATGCATAACATGGGAGTATTTCTCGATCACCATAAATTCATCTACTTCAACTGAACCATACGTACAGACTTTACCAAGATCATTGCGCTCTAAGTCCACTAGCATCACATGCTCTGCTCGTTCTTTTTCACTCTCAATCAGTTCATTTGCAAGCTGTTGATCCTCTTTGTCATCTTTTCCTCGGGATCTTGTTCCGGCAATTGGTCTTGTGCTTACCTCCGTTCCCTTCTTTTTCACTAATAGCTCTGGTGATCCACACACAAGCTGAAAATCTGGTGTATGAAAATATCCCATATAGGGAGAAGGATTCAGAATACGCAATTGCTTGTACACTTCCATTGCAGGAACTTGTAATAATTTTGTTTGCCTAACGGATAAATTCACTTGAAATACATCTCCCTGGGCAATATAATCATGAATTTTGCGAACGGAGCGTTGAAACTCATTGTCCTTAATCGACACTTCCAATCCGTCTGTTTTTTCTGAATTCGCAGCATGTACTTCCTGCTCCACCATTTCCAGCCATTGTTCTATTCGATCCTCTGTTTCTTTTTGCACAGCTTCATATTGACTTTCTTCATATAATGCCATAAACCATAATTGATTTTTCTTATGGTCAAATACATACCATTCATTAAAAAGAAGAAAAAACACGTCCGGAATTTCTAAATCATCTATTGTTTCATCAGGCAGTCTTTCCATATAACGAATATAATCATAGCTTAAAAACCCTATTGCTCCTCCTTGAAAATCAGGAAGATCCGTAATAGTTTCTACTTGATATTGTCGTAATACATCTTTTACTAAGTGGAGCGGATTGCCTTCCATCGTTTCTGTATGACCATCTTCTGTTACTGCGAGTTTATTATCTTTCCCTATCATAGAAATAATGGGATTTATTGCAGCAATACTGTATCTTCCTCCTCTGCCGCTTTCTAATAATACATATTGTTCTTTATTTTTTGACACATAAAGAAATTGCTTAAAAAAATGTTCATACGAAAAAGACACACTTCTACTATAAACCTTATACTGTTTCACTAACTTTTCGCTCCTTAAATTTTCTCTTTTTTCATCATACATGATGAATAGGGAGAAAAACAAAAAAATTAATAACGTTATTTTTCATAAAAGTTAGATACCTGCACTAGAATGTAATCTAACTTAAAATAAATACATTCGACAATATGAATAAAGCAAGGCATTCCTGCCCTGCTTGTCACACATCCCTTATACGTTCTCTTCTTGCATCCTTAAAATCGCTGCACCAAAAAGATTCCTACTAAAATAAGCAAAACACCTATAATCCTCGGAATATTTATTTCGTGTACAGGAAGATGAAACCAGCCAAAATGATCAATAATGATCGCAATAATTAATTGTCCTGCTAATGTTAATCCCACAGTAAGAGCAGAACCTATTTGTGGCATTAGTATTACATTTGCTAAAACAAGCATTACTCCTAATGCCCCGCCAATCCAAATCCACCATGGTTTTGTAAACACTGTTCGATTTGGAATAATCGTATGATCAATTGCTAGTGACAGCCCACATAATACTGCAGCTCCTACTAGAAAAGAAATCATTGCTGCTAGATATGGAGAAATGACAGCCGCGCGCAGCTCCGCATTAACAGCTGTTTGAACAGGTAAAGCCATTCCAGCTATAAGCGCAGTTATCAACAGAAAAAAATAAGGCACTTCGACACTCCTTTTCAGATGATGAATTAACCGGGCTCTCCTACCTAGTACTTGTATCGATTATAATTTCGCACTAACTCCGAATATATGCTTTCATACAGTACATCACCCAGTCATGTTTCCATATCACCTTAATTTTACTACTTACTCTAACTGTTTTTATATACCCTAAATGAAATTATATAACAATTTCCTTCTTCTTTTCCTATAAGTATTAAATCTATCTATAAGATCACAAGAGCTATTAACATTCCCTTGACGACAAAAAACAAGCAGTATATTAACTGCTTGTCCTCTGTAAAACTTCCAACTATCTAATAAAAAATCTTACGCTTCATCAAATTGATATAATGGTGTACTTAAGTAGCGCTCACCGTTACTTGGAATAACTGCTAATACTTTTTTCCCTTTTCCTAGTTCTTTCGCTACCTTCAATGCTGCATAAATAGCAGCACCAGAAGAGATACCACCTAAAACTCCCTCTTCTTTTCCAGCACGACGAGCATATTCAAATGCTTGCTCTGTCGTTACTTGAATAATATCATCATAAATTTCACTATTTAACGTTTCAGGAACAAAGCCAGCTCCAATTCCTTGGATTTTATGAGGACCTGGTTTTCCTCCAGATAAAACAGGAGAATCAGATGGTTCTACCGCATATATTTTTATATCCTTATATTTTTCTTTTAATACTTGGCCAGCACCAGTAATGGTACCTCCTGTGCCGATACCAGCGATAAATGCATCTAATTGATCATCGCCAAACGCAGAAATAATTTCCTGACCAGTTGTTTTTCTATGTACTTCTGGATTAGAAAGATTCTTAAATTGCTGTGGTAAAAAATAGCCGTTTTCTTTTGCCAATTCTTCTGCTTTGCGAATCGCTCCGCCCATACCTTCTGGGCCAGGTGTCAGCACAAGCTCAGCGCCATATGCTCTTAATAAATTGCGTCTTTCTAAACTCATTGTTTCAGGCATTACAAGAATGGATTTATATCCTTTTGCTGCTGCAACCATTGCTAATCCAATACCAGTGTTTCCACTTGTTGGTTCAATGATAGTACTATCTTTTTTTAACTCTCCACTTTGTTCTGCAGCCTCAATCATTGCAAGAGCAATACGGTCTTTTACACTGCTTCCAGGGTTCATATACTCAAGTTTTAGATAAACATCAGCACTTTCACCTTCTACTAGACGATTTAATTTTACTATAGGTGTTTGACCGATAAGATCCAAAATAGAATTAGCTATACGTGACATTATTTTCTCCCCTTTTACACTTAATCCGAGTAATTTAATTGGTTTTGTATAAGTAATTTATCAATTAATCCTCTTTTTGTCAATTACTATACAAGGTTTTTCGAAAAATTCACAATTTACTCAGAAATCATTTGTGATCCCTGTTCATTTTATTTTAACACTAAAAAAAGAAAAACTTCACGAAACAAGACAGGCATTGGTCCATATATGCATTTTTAATCTATCTTTTTTTATTTATCCCACCTTAACAAAGAAAAACAAAATCCCCACTGAATGGAAGGTTCACTTTATATTTCTCTTCTTAATGCTTTTAATACATCTACCTTTGTTGCCCTTCTTGCTGGTCGTAATCCGGAGATTATAGTAACTGCATAACAAATAGTTATACAGATAAGCGGCAGACTTATTGGAATATAACTAAATGTGAATCCAGTTGGAATATCTTCATTAAAGAAACTCTTAACAACAATAGGAATAATAAAATTCACTAAATAACTAATGGCGTAGGAAACAATCGTACCAACAATTGCCCCAATCAGCCCAATAAAACTGCTTTCTAAAAGGAATATTTTTTTTATAATAACTGGGTTTGCCCCTAAGGCTTTCATAATTCCAATATCTGGCACTCTTTCCGTAACAGACATTGTCATCGTATTATAAATACCGATGGATGCGATAATAATAGCAATAGTGCCAATAAAAATTAAGCCAACTTTTAAGATAGCAAACACTTTATTGATTTCCTTTAACTCGCTTAAAACAGAATACACATAATAATTTTCATCCTCTAACTGCTTAGATATACTCTCAACATTTTCTAATCTTTCTGCATAAATACTTACTTGGTCATACACTCTTACATCGCTTAGCTGATTACCGCTTTCCCCCGATGCTTTTAATGCTCCTTTGTTTGTGCCTGTAAAGCTTTCAATCGATTTTAAGATATTGTCTGAAATATATACATTATAATCATATATCCAGTCTTTTGTTGGTTTTTTTCCTAATCCAACTATTTTTAATGTTATTTTTTTCTCTTTATCTTCTGATTCCTTCTCGGATTTATGTACCTTAAGTTCAATTTCTTTTCCAATTAATTCACCTTTATAAAGATACTTATCTTTTAACTGGCCCTTTTCATCATAAATCTCATTATAATCGATGCCTTCTGGTAATAGGTTCTCTAGAAAATGATAACCGACCACTACCTCATTATCCTTTTGTGGGAGCCTGCCTTTTGATAGTTCAAAACCGGCTTTTACTTCAGAAGGCATATTTGCAACTACAGTATCGGGAGTGATCTTAAATGAATCCAATGAATACTCCCCTGGTTGCTGTAGCATTTGTCTTCTTGTAACAGATTTCACATGTGCAACGGATTCAAAATACTGAATATCCTTATCTGTTAATCCCTCACTATCCCCTTCATTTTTACCTGGGACTTCTATCTTCGTCACCGTTCGATTTTCTGTTGTTCGCTTTACAATGGATTCATTTAAACCAAACCCTACAGAAGCTAACACAATAAGAAACGCACATCCCATTGCCGTTGCTAAAATGGTCATAAACAACCTTGTTTTATTTTTTTTCATATTTTGCTTAACAAATGCAATTTGATCTTTCCATCTCATACAGAGTGAACCTCCTCTACTATATTCCCATCACTTATTTGCACAATACGATCTCCTATTTTAGCGACCTTTTCATCATGTGTAATGATTAAAAATGTAAGGTGTAAGTCACGATTTAAGTCTTTAATAAAGGTTAATAATTCAGATTCTGTATCACTATCCAGGCTGCCCGTTGGTTCATCAGCTAAAATAAGCGGAGGATTCACAACTAACGCTCTTGCAATACTAACACGCTGCTGCTGCCCGCCAGATAGCTCACTAGGATAATGGTCAGCAAAATCTTGCAAACCAACTCTTTCTAATACCTCTAATGTTCTTTCTTTCCGTTCTTTTTCTCCTTCCCCCTTAAGAATGAGAGGAAGCTGCACATTTTCAAATGCAGTCATGCTCGGGATGAGTTGGAAACTTTGAAAGATAAATCCTATATGCCTTAAACGAAAATCAGCAAATGCTGCTTCATTGAAATCAGTTACTCTTTGATTATCTATCCATATTTCTCCCTCATTTGCTTGCATAAATCCACTGATTAAATTTAGCAATGTCGACTTTCCCGATCCACTTCTTCCTATAACCGTTACAATTTCGCCTTTTTTTATTTCGAGATTAATGTTTTTCAGCACAGAATAAGTGGTTTTTTTATTTTTTTTTCCGATTTCAAATGAATGACTAACCTCTTTAATCTTTATCATATTTTTCTCCTTCCGATTAAACAAACTATTAAATAAACGAAATAATTGGTTAAAAACCCTACACTAATAAAAAAAAAGCATAGCAGGGTGCGCTATGCTTTTTCCTATTCTTACTATTATTAGATTTTTCTTTTTCTATTTTAAGACTTTTCAGCATGCCATGTGCTGATTTCAATAGCTAGGATATTGTAACCATGAAATCAAAAATGCCTATCGTTTTGCTTCTTCTGAAAGAGTTTCTAATTCTTCTTTTGTAAATATATATTTTTCATTGCAGAAATGACAATGCGCTTCCGCTTGACCATCGGTTGTAATCATATCGTCTATTTCTTCTTTGCCAAGACTAACAATAGCATTAGAGAATCTTTCTTTAGAGCATGTGCAAGTAAAAGAAACCGGCATTGTTTCCATTACCTTCATGTTTTCTTTGCCAAAAATTTCTTCTAAAATTTCTTCAGGTGTTAATCCCTTTTGAATTAATTTAGAAATAGGTGGTATTTCGCCTAAACGCTTTTCAATTTTTTCAATTGTTTCTTCCTCTGTACCTGGCAATAACTGAAGAATAAACCCACCAGCTGCTAATATCGTGTTATCAGGATTAACAAGAACCCCCACTCCAACGGAAGATGGTACTTGCTCAGATGTTACTAGGTAATAAGTAAAATCTTCTCCTAATTCCCCAGAAACAATCGGTACTTGACCTGTAAAATAATCACGCATCCCAATATCTTTTACAATTGATAATGTTCCTTCTGTTCCTACTGCTCTTTTGACATCTAATTTACCATGCTCATTTAAATCGAAATGTGTCTGCGGATTCGTTACATATCCTCTAACTTCTCCTTTTGCATTTCCATCTACCAATATTAGTCCAATAGGTCCGCCGCCATCAATTTTTACGGTCAGCTTTTCATCGCCCTTTAGCATAGCTCCTAACATAGCTGCAGCAGTTAGTGATCTTCCTAGCGCTGCAGAAGCTGTTGGCCAAGTATAATGTCTTCTTTGTGCCTCAGCCACTATATCTGTGCTTTTTACTGCGTACGCTCTCACTTGGTCATTAAACGCTAATGCCTTAACTAAATAATCACCCATTTATTATTACTCCTTTTTAGAAACTATTCTTCTTACACAAACAAAAAATTATTTAATGTTATCTTTGTTTTTTTTATAAATCAGCTGTAGGCCTTTTAATGTTAAAAATGGATCCACCACATCAATTATATGGGATTCTTTTTTTATTAAGTTAGCCAATCCACCTGTTGCAATAACTTTAGGATTCTCAATACTTTGCTCTTTCATTCGTTTCACAATACCCTCAACTTGCCCAACATAACCATACAGAATTCCAGATTGCATGGCAGCAACGGTATTTTTTCCAATTACTCCATCAGGACGTACAATTTCTATTCTTGGCAGTTTTGCCGCTTTAGAGTAAAGGGCCTCTGTTGCAATATTAATCCCTGGAGAGATTGCTCCGCCCATATACTGCCTCTGTTCATTTATATAACAAAATGTAGTCGCAGTTCCAAAGTCCACTACAATCAACGGACTGCCATATTCATGAATAGCAGCGACTGCATTAACAATCCTATCTGCGCCAACCTCTTTCGGATTATCATACTTTATATTCAAACCAGTTTTTGTTCCAGGTTCAACGACTAAAGGTTTTAGATGAAAATATTTTTCACACATTCTTTCTAATGCAAACATAATCGGAGGAACAACGGAGGAAATAACAATCCCATCAATTTGAGAAAAACGCAAACCTACATGGTCAAACAGAGATTTAATGATCATACCATATTCATCTTCTGTTTTATAACGATTCGTTTCGATTCTCCAATGATGATTTAATTTATCATTATCATACACGCCTAAAACAATGTTTGTATTTCCAATATCAAAAACAAAAATCATAACCTTCACCACTTTTTTATTATTAGTACTTAATGACCTTTCACTTTATAGCTGAAATTCACCCGATTCACTCCACTTCCTCGGATTCCCTTGAACATCAATCTATCTAAAAACCACCTTAATAACAGATTCAGCTTTATAAATTCTAACGGTAGCAACCATAAATTTCATCTATTTTGCTTTTAATGCATGTTCAAAAGGCGGATAAAAAGGACCTAGAAGTTCGAGACGACATCAACTAGAGCATCAGCCTTCCACAGCATATGGTGACTTCAGCGTTGCTCAAAGGACGGGAGTGTTTTTAGTTGAACAACCTCTTTATAAGTCAGATTCATTTCTATATATGTCGATTACCATAACATAATATCCTATTAGTTATGAAATATCAAAATCATTTATAAATATAATATGAACTTGCTTTATTTTGCTCTTTTAGATGCAGTTTTGTCCCCATTTTCATGCAAAAAGGATGCGCATATGCACATCCTTTTTTAAAAAAAGAAATTATAGGTCCTCTTTAGGCTCTTGATCTTCTTTTTTCATATTAATATTTACTTTCACATCATCTTCACCAGATGAAATGGTTTCCGATTTAGCAGAACGGTCTGGAAGTTTTCCATCTTTATACAAACTGTTAATTTGCTCAGCATCTAATGTTTCTACTTCTAGAAGCGTTTCTGCAATGATATTTAATTTTTCGCGGTTCTCCGTAAGAATAGTTTTTGCTTTTTCATACGATTCTTTAATTATTCTTTGGATTTCCTGATCAATGTCATATGCAATAGCATCGGAATAATTTTGTTCGTTATTTAAATCTCTTCCTAAGAATACTTGCCCTTGAACTTGACCAAATTGCAATGGTCCAAGCTTATCGCTCATTCCATACTCTGTTACCATTTTACGGGCAATATTCGTTGCTCTTTGGAAGTCATTATGAGCACCTGTACTCACTTCGCCAAATACAATATCTTCTGCTACACGTCCGCCTAATAGGCCAGTGATTTTATCAAGAAGCTCTTGTTTTGTCATTAAGAAACGATCTTCTTTTGGAAGCATAACAGCATAACCGCCTGCTTGACCGCGAGGAACAATCGTTACTTTATGTACCATATCAGCTTCGTCTAAAACAACACCAATTATTGTATGACCCGCCTCATGATATGCTACAATATTTCTTTCTTTCTTCGAGATTACGCGGCTTTTCTTTGCTGGCCCTGCAATTACACGATCCGTTGCTTCATCCAAGTCTTCCATATCGATCTTCTTCTTGTCTGATCTAGCTGCAACAAGTGCTGCTTCATTCAGAAGATTTTCTAAATCTGCACCTGAAAAACCTGGAGTACGCATTGCAATGCTTTTAAGATCTACACTAGCATCTAGCGGTTTATTGCGAGCATGAACTTGCAGAACTGCTTCACGGCCTCTTACATCTGGTCTGTCAACCGTGATTTGACGGTCGAAACGTCCTGGACGTAATAATGCCGGGTCTAAAATATCCGGGCGGTTTGTAGCGGCGATAATAATAATTCCTTCATTCGCTCCAAAACCATCCATTTCAACTAAAAGCTGATTAAGTGTTTGCTCTCGTTCATCATGCCCTCCACCAAGACCGGCACCACGCTGACGACCAACAGCATCAATTTCATCAATAAAGATAATACATGGTGCGTTCTTTTTCGCTGTTTCAAATAAATCACGAACACGGGAAGCACCAACACCGACAAACATTTCAACAAAGTCTGAACCACTTATAGAGAAGAATGGCACACCAGCTTCACCAGCAACAGCTCTTGCTAATAATGTTTTACCAGTCCCTGGAGGTCCATTAAGTAAAACACCTTTTGGTATTCTTGCTCCAAGTTCAGCAAACTTTCTTGGATCTTTTAAAAATTCTACTACTTCTACTAACTCTTGCTTTTCTTCATCTGCTCCAGCTACATCTTTAAAGCGTACTTTCTTTTTCTCTTCATTGTAAAGCTTTGCCTTACTTTTCCCAAAATTCATCACTCTACTGCCGCCGCCTTGGGCTTGGTTAAGCAGGAAGAAGAATAAAATGAAAATAATCACAAACGGAATAATCGAAGTAAAGAATGTTACCCAGCTGCTTGTTTCTTGTGCCGGAAGTACATCTGTACTCGTTCCTTCTTGTGCTGCTTTATCAATTCGTTGCTGCACAGTTTCGTTATTCGTTACATATGAGACAAAATATTCATCACTTTTATATGATTTTAATTGTCCTCGTACTTCTAATACACCTCGTTCAGGCTGTGTTGTAATGGACTTCACTTCATTTTTTTCTAGATGACTAATTAATTGATTATAGGATATATGCTTGGTAGGTTCGTTATTTCCATTGAAAAAACTTACTACACCTATAATTACTAAAAATATTAATAAATAAAAGATGGTATTACGGAAAATACGGTTCATCCCTTACCTCCTCCCACGGTAAACAAACTATAGTGTATCGTATCATAGAAAATTGTGTAAATTCAAGAAATTAACCTTTTTGTTTACTGTTTTTCTAAATTGCCCTATTAATTGTTGTTTGATGAATAAATTTCTGGTTTTAAAACACCAATATACGGAAGATTACGGTATTTCTCTGCATAATCCAAGCCGTAGCCAACTACAAAAGCATCTGGTACGATAAATCCTACATAATCTGCATGAAGATCTGCTTTTCTTCCAGTTGGTTTATCAAGCAGTGTTACAATCTTAATTGATTTTGCTTTTCGATAACGAAATAACTCCACTAAGTAACTTAGTGTTAAGCCGCTGTCAATGATATCTTCAATGATTAAAATATCTCTGCCTTCAACAGACGTATCTAAATCCTTGATTATCTTCACTTCACCAGAAGATACAGTAGAATTCCCATAACTTGATACATCCATAAAATCCATTTCCAAATATGTATCCATTCGTTTTAGAAGATCACCCATAAAAGGCATTGCCCCTTTAAGAACACCAATTGCTAATGGAAATTTGTCATTATATTCTTCTGTTAATTGAAATGCTAAGTCTTTTATTTTTCCTTGAATTTCTTCTTCTGATATTAATATTTTTTCAATATCATGTTTCATTAAGTGTGCCCCCTAGAAGATCATTGCTTTTTATATGTTATTAAAAGATAACAACCACTATTACCAATACAATAAGAATGAATTGATTTTTTCAGGCCCGGTATCCACAATATATTGTTTTCGCTATCTGTTACAATAGGCCAGGTCTTTCTTTTTTGAATGGATACTTTTTCATCCATAAAGATACTTTTCACTTTTTTGGTTCCATTCATTCCTTTTATCTTTATTCTATCTCCATCTCTTCTAGTGCGAATAATTAAAGGAAACGAGATAGCTTCTGGACATAAAAGAATACTGTTAGCATCAAGCAGTGGTCTACTGTCTCTACATTCTACCTTAATATAGTACCCATTAGGTAATAATATCTCTCCCATTTTTGAAATTTCATGATAAAAGGTTTCTTCTGGTAGAAAATTCAATTGAAAATGGGCTAATCGATACGATTTAACCACATTTAAGCCTTCAGGGAGATTAATGTTTCCAGATGAATGAGGACTATTCAACAAAGTAATAATCTTATCTGTATGTAATGCGGATAATGAAGCAGGTATCTTTTTATAAAGATAGTTTAATATTAGATGAATACATCTTCTTTGTAAAGGAATAGCTATAGAAAGAAATACATCAATGTCAACAATTATTTCATTATCTTTCTTCTTTCTTACCACTGTATTCCATGTCTCAATAGTTAATTCCATTAAATAGCGCTCATCTTCTTGTAATTCTTCACTAAAGCGTTGAAAATGCCGGGCTACATGGCGGTTTTCATTTTTAAGAAAAGGAAGAACATATTTTCTGTATCTATTTCTGCTATAAACGTCCTTTTCATTACTTGGATCTCTTCTAGGGTCTAGTACATTTTCTAAACAATATGCTTCAATGTCTTGCCTTTCGAGACAAAGAAATGGACGAAACAAGGATCCTCTTCCAAATGGTCTTGTAAACGGAATCCCAGCTCTTGACTCACCTGTACTTCCTCTTGTTAGTCTCATAAGAATCGTTTCTACTTGATCATCCCCATGATGACCTAGTGCCAAATAATTCATACCATGCTTTTCCATCATTTCTTCAAAAAACAAATAGCGACATTTTCGTGCAGCTATTTGAGAACTCACACCGGTTTCCCTAATAATGAGTGGAACATCTACGCTTGTCATCACAAACGGAATAGATTTTCTCAAACAAAATGCTTCTACAAATTTTGCTTCCTGCAGTGATTCCTCTCCCCTAAACATGTGGTCAACATGTGCTGCCATAACAGTGATATTCCATTCTGTTTGTTTGCTCCAAAGAAAATGAAGTAATGCCAGCGAATCTGGACCTCCTGAAACCCCAATTAGAATTTTATTCCCTTCTAGTCTTAATCCTCTCGCATCTAAATATGTTTCTACTTTTTGTGCTAACATATGCCATTCTTCCTTATTTCATTCTCTCTATTCTACATACCCAGTTGTTCATATTTTCAACCGATTATATGTAGTCTATTATTACTATAGAATACCACTTTTAATACATGGTTTTCAAAGAGATTCTCTTTTCTATTTTTTTATACTTACTTCTCATTCATAGTAACATCTAATTATTCCTAATAAGGAAGGGGTTTTCTTTACTTTCGCTTTAAAACTTAAACAAAAATAGTTACGCTTTCCAACATTTTTCACGTGGCGGGCAGATATTTCTAAACCACATCAGGTTAGCTGTCCATAGATATAAAATAAGTATAGTAAAGAAATGAGAAGAATAAGAAAAAGGGACTCAAGTACTCCTGCCTTTTTTTTCTTTTTCACTACCGTACTTCTGCTTAATGAACCATTTTTCTTTTTCACCTGTTGATTTATTCTATTACTTCTGACAGTAGATGACTTCACAGCGGCTCTCGTTTTAACAGGAGTGCCACTCGATAAGTGTAATAAATCTCTTCTCATTTCATTCGCACTTGTATACTTTCCTGTAAAAGCCTGACATAATATTCCTTCATATGGCAGCAGATCATTATTCTTTTGTATCATCGTTTTTAATTGATTGAGACCTCCATTGGTTTTATTAAACCTTCTTGGAAAAGCAATATTCATGATGATCATAGCAACCGCAAATAAATCATAAGTGGGTTCCGCCTTTCTTGTACCCATTCCCCAATATCCACGATCGAAAAACTCAGTAAATTCCTTGATTGCTCTCCCTTGGATGGTCGTTCCTCCTACATCAATGCATCTAATTCTTGTGGGAGGACCAGTAATAATTAAATTCTCTGGCTTTAAATCTCCAAATACCCAATTATTCTCATGCAAAACTTGCAAATCCTTTAAGAGCTGAATCATTAATACATTTATCCAAGAGCTATCCTTATGTTGGATAAATGTTAATAAATCCGGCCCCTTGATATATTCCATTACATAAAAGGAAACTGTTCCGCTGTTAGTAATCCAATCATCCACATCCATCAAAGAAGGTCCAAGGCTGTAACCTTGGACCTTCGCAAAGGATTTTAAAACATTTACTTCGGAAATAATAGACATCCCATTGCTACTTACCTTTAAAGCAACTTGTCCTATTTTGGATTCCGCCAAGAAAACAGTCCCATTTGCTCCATAACCAAGTTCTTTTAAGATGGTATATTTGTTTCTATGCCATTTTCCTTGAATAATAGTACCATGGTTTATTTTAAATAGACTCTTCGAAGTATTCATCATCGCCACGTGAAATCAAGCTCCTTAATGAGCGTTTATTCTTAAAGTAATGGATCGCTTCTTTTAGCGCTGGGCCAGTTGGGGTTATTCCACCTGTTGTAAGTTTAGAAAAAATACTAGTGAGAGACTCAAGTCTTGGTGTCCAATCCAACAGTTTCTCGACTTCTTTCTTTTTCCCGGGAAATACAAAAACCGAATACTTATTTTCCCCCGATCTAGCATTTAAACTTAATGAAAGATCAATCAATGCCTCTTTTACTGTTGGCAGCTTATGCTTCATACTGGCACTTGTATCTACTAGTATCAACACTTCTAATTCCACTGTCTCCCCTAATTCATCTACTACTTCCATAACCTCCCCACGTTTTTCTGGGGGCAGGTCTTCTACCGTTTTTGAATTTCCTAATATTTGCTGCAGTTCTTTATTCACAACACCTTGCAATGTTTGAGTCATCGCTTTTTTTGTGACCATCTGAACCGTTTGTGCTAGTTGCTGGGCGTAAACTACCTGGCTTACTCCACCACCAGACATGGCAATTCCCTCAATCTCTTTAATCCCTTGTTCTTCAATCGTATCATGTTCCATAACACCAATAACATTAACTGTTATCCCTTGTTCATTCGCCAATGCAGCCATCGCTATTGGATCTTCCCCTTGATTTGAGCATCCATCTGTAATAAGTAAAATTTGTTTAAGTGTTCCTGCTTTCATTGCTTACTCCCCCTCCATTTATGAGTTAGTCCCATTTTCGACGGAATAAGGAGTATTTATACATACTTTTCTTTGTTTTAGACTATTTTCGGATAGATAATATTTATTCAATTCGCACTCTGAATACAATTTGCCACTCGCTAAGGGAATGCTTAGCAGCTTTGTTCCTTTCAATTAATTTGCCTTTTGGCTATATGCTCGAACGGGGATCGACTTCCATTTTGGAATATTATGGCTTATTTTTGCTACTAGTACCGTCATATCATCTTCTATCATCCCTGATCGGGAACGAATTACTTCTTCCATGATCAAATCGGATATTTCTTGTGGATCGTCTGTTTTTAATTCTTTTATTTTTCTTTTCATCCATACATCAAAGTTCTCCACATGCTTCGGACCTTCAAACACCCCATCACTCATCATAATAAGGATATCCCCAGCCTTTAATTGCTCGCTAACAACATCCACATCGAATTCTTGTAATATTCCAATAGGCAAATTACTCGCTTGGATTTTCACAATTGTGGAACCCCTTTTTATAAAACTCGGCGTGGAACCAATTTTCAAAAATTTCACTGCTGCATTTTGCAAGTCAATCATTGCCAAATCCAAAGTAGAAAATATTTCATCTGTTGTACGCAAGGATAGAACCGAATTAATAGACTTTATGGCAACTTGTTCTTCAATTCCCGATTGAAGAATTTTCTGCAGCAGCTGTAATGTTTCCTCACTCTCTACATGTGCTCTTTCCCCATTTCCCATTCCATCACTTATTGCCATTGCATATTTTCCAAGTCCCAGTTCAATAGTAGAATAGCTGTCCCCCGATATAAATCCTCCATCTTTTGCCGCATGAGCAACTCCTGTTTCTACGACATAAGCTTTAGCTGAACGGAAGGTAGCATGACTATAATCATTTGTGTAAGCAGATACATCTTCTGTATTTACAATAATGGTTTCTCCAAGAATATCTGATAACATAGGTGCTATTAATTTTTCACATTCTCCATGATCTGTGTTATATGGAATGGTAATATCAATATCGACATTTCCTTGCTCTAGACTATATATCTCCACGTTTTCAATGTGTATTCCAAACTCCTGTATGGCTTCTAATATAAGCTCCTCTTGTTTATGATGATTTTCACGTTCTCTTTGGATCTCTTTAGCAAAATCCCCCATCACCTCAGAAACACCTAAGAGCTGGTCTGCTACTAGTTTTCTACTTTCCAATACTTGCTTTTTTAATTTTTGGTTTGCTTGATATAAAGTCAGTTCTTGATGAATGGCATCTGTTACCTTTTTAGATCTTGTACAATGCTTTTCCCATTCTCTTGATAAATTCATTGAAATATTCCCATCATTTTCGGACATTTCTGTCATAATATCTTTCATATAATCATATGTTGTATTAAAGTTTCTCGCCCAGCAATGTTCCTTCCTGAAACAAGTTTGACATGTTTTTTCTGTTACGTTACTTAAGAAATAATCCAGTTCCCGATCGCCGTCATCCGTTTCTGAAGAAGTATTACTAGCTGAAAAACTGTTCGAAAGTGCCTGAAATACAGTAGAAAACTGGGAAACTCTTTGTGCCGTTACATCCCTCATTTTCCGCATATACTGCTGCTGTTCTAACGAATATTCGGTTGTTCCTGGAATATGTTTAGCCATCCGTGACGTTAGCAGTTGAGGTGTTAGCATAAATAAGATAACTGCTGCTGTCGTTTCCATAATGGATGCCGTTAAAGTTCCGCCACCTTCCCCATACATTCCAATTAATAGTGTTGCTATATAGAGTCCTAATGCCACCCCAGCCTTCTTTCCTTCTTTCAACAAGCCTCCTAGAAGACCCGAAAAAGCGAGCAAACTCATATGATAGAAACTAGAAATATTAGCTAAACTGAATATTAATCCTGTTACAACACCTACTGTCGACCCAATGGTAGCTCCTGCAACAAAGGCGAAGATAAGCACCAAATACCTCGACATGATATGTTCGATCGACATATCATACACCGTCCAACCAATCGTTCCAGTCATAACAGACGCTAACATAATGATGAGGCAGACAATCTCCTCTGTTTTTAAAGCTTGCCTCCGTTTATTCACGGTTAGCAATGGAAGGCTCTGTAAAAAAATAAGTGTTAATATATATCCTAAACTACCTTCTACAAGAGACATCATTCCGCCATACAGTGTAATTTCGCCTTGTACAATATAAGCTTCTAATAAACTGCCTCCCAATATAGTCAATAATACAATTAGCGGAACCATACTTTGTTCGTTTTTTTTCACTCGCGTTATAATCTTAAAAATAATTAAAAATAAAAAAGAAAGCATGAAGGTAGAAAATGATTCTTTTAGTGAGAGTGTTGCAGCTCCTCCTATTAAACCTACTAGAGCAATGGGTGCCTTTTCTTTACGCGTTAAATATACGGCTGCAAAGAAAGGGAGACTAAATGGAGTTAATTTCGCTAGTATTAATGCTCTGCCTAATAAGAACCCAATAAAGAACAGCATATAGCCTTTAACAAGAAAAAGGTTTTCTATTTTAGTATGAATTTTTTGAAAAAAAGCGCCCAACCCCAGTTTTGATTTTGTAAAATCTACTTCACCTATTGTGTCGATTAAGTCCCTTTCTACTTTTTCCATTTATATACACTCCCTACTCAGTATCGTTGTTCAAAATTATAGAGTGTATTTTTTTAAAAGTTTGTCAAAATGGAGGACGAGCTATTTTTTTTCACTCGACTTCTTTCACTTAATTTTTCAGCAAAAAACATAATTCGATAAAATGGAATGGGTTTAAAATATTTCGATATTCCTTTATCAGTTGGATTAATCTGCTTTATGTGAAAAATAAACTTCTCCCTTTGTTTTCTACATGTTACTTTTTCTGCATGTTTTTGTCATAAAATGAAGGAAAAATTAGTTCTATTAAAATAATAAACTTCTCATTTGAGATATCTTTGTAGGTTACCCTAAAAAAGGATTTGTCTGTCTCAATGGGGGGCCGCAGCCGGAATACACTTCGCTTTCCATGGGGCGGGTGCCGATCCTCCCACGGGAGTCTTCGTGTATTCCACCTACTCCCTGCTTCTAACTTAGACCATAAAATAAAATAGAAAGTTGCTTCTTTTCATGCGCCATGGTGCGAATCTTTATTAGCATGGGTGGCTAACTTGATAAAAGGCGATCTTACGTAGCGATTCTAATCCATCTCAAAATTCTAGATATACGGCTTATTTATAAAAAAAGAATTGACTTTTTGTCCTTTGCTTTGTATCATATATCTTGTGTCTCATTCATATTATATTATGGCGGCGTAGCTCAGCTGGCTAGAGCGTACGGTTCATACCCGTGAGGTCGGGGGTTCGATCCCCTCTGCCGCTATCTTTTCAAAAAAGACTATAGAATAATTCTATAGTCTTTTTTTATATGCTTTTTTTATGAAATCTAGTATTCCTTACACAAAGCTGAAAACACGATCCTTCTTATTTAGACGGAAAATAATAACAAATAAAGGATTTCAGATTAAAATACTCCATCCTTAACTGCAAAATTAACGCCTCTTTTTACCTGTTAAAATTTTCGCATACAAAAAAGCAAGCCATCACGGCTTGCTTAAGCTACGGGAATATATAAACGATAAACCGTGCTATTTATTAGAAATTCAGCAGCAAGTTACCCTCGTCTAGCGCCTCTTCCCCCACGTTTAGACTCAGTATTTCGTTTTAGAGAAGCTAATCGGTCTTCACTATCTTTTAAGAAACGTGCCATCTTCGACTCAAAATTCTCTCTAGGTACACGATTCTCATTCTGTTTTGCATGACGTGGTGGTCTTTGAGAATTGCCTGAGTATCCACCTCTAGATTCTCTTCTTTCTCCGCGATCATGTGAATGTGGTCTTTCTGGTCGTTCTGGTCTTTCTGGTCTGTCTTTTGCTTTTTTAATAGACAGTCCAATTTTCCCGTCCTTCTCCACATTAATAACTTTTACTTCTACTTGATCGCCTACTTTAAGATGTTCGTTAATGTCTTTAACATAATTGTCTGCGACCTCACTAATATGAACAAGGCCTGTTGCGCCTTCTGGGAGTTCAATAAACGCACCAAAATTAGTAATTCCTGTCACTTTTCCTTGTAACTTGCTGCCTACTTCGATTGACATAAAAAAGTTTTGCCTCCTTAAGGATATAAAAAAATCATGCTTATATTATATTATACAAAATGAAAAAAAAGGGTGTCAATACAACTGCCGTCCTTATTATGCTTCATTTTTTACTATTATCGCCTTTTTCATTAGGAATATTAAAGATTATTTCACCTTTTTCAGATAAAAATAAATCTTTTCTAGCAAGTTTTGCTAAATACTCTTGATCATTTAATTTAGCAATTTGTTCATTTAAATCCTTTTCCTGTTTTTGTAATGAAGCAATTCTAACATCCAGCTTCTTCTTTTCTACTGTTTTCTCTTCCAGTGTGGAGCTTTGAGATATGAGTGTTGATATCATCAAAAATCCAAAAGCTGCGGCAAAGAGGAAAAAAACGGTTAGACGGCGGAATAATAGTTTCTTCCTTCTTGTCGCGCTAATGCTAGTTGCCTCTTGTTGTATTGTATAGTCTGTCTGCAATTTTGCAACATCTGGTTTTTTTATTTTTATGGCACTCATACGCTGCTCCTCCCCTCATTCACGTTTTTTTCTATTTGAGATCCATGTTATCCAATACTTCTTTATTTTATTGGGATATCCTGCAAATTTATCAAAAAAACGCTCGACGTGTTTTTTACCTTTATTCGGCATAATCAGCCATAAAAGTGTAAAGATCCATTTTATCGGCATAAATAGCATCTTTACGATAAATCTTAATACCCTTAACACGAATTTCACCAGTGCCATAAGTCCCTTGTATAGCATAATAATAATGGAAACAAGAAATAAAACCAATGACTTAATCGGCTTGTACACAATATTGACCAATAATTTAACAATAAAGTAATATAACTGGACACTAATAGAAATTAAAAGTTTTAATGAACGAAGATAAGGGGCTTTCAAAATACTTTGATAAAAAGCAAAACCTAAAATTAATGCCAAAACAATATAAATACGTACTTCTCCCTGATTAACCAAAAAAAGAACATAAAATATAAGCAGTGCCTGACATATCCAAAAAAGAAGATCATGGATAAAAACGATGACTCTTTTTCGTTCAGGTCTTTTTAAAAAATATTGATACGTATCGAAACATAATCCAAAGAATAAACCCATGCCAACCATCGCCAGCATGGTTATAAATTGCACCGATAGTGTCATCGGAATATCTTGCTAAAGAATCCTTTAGCTTTTTCTCCATTTTGCTCATCTACATATACTAAATCAAAAACCTTGCCTTTAATAGACACAATACCTTTTTCTACATCCAAGTTTTTCATTTGAAGATTTTGCCCTCGTATAGATAAAAAACCCATAACCGTTTCTAAGAGAAACTCTTCATTATCAAAACTCTCCACTTGCTTTACTCCAGTAATATCTAAAAGCTTTCTTCCCCTCATTATAACATCATGTTCTACTGTGTTGCTTTTCAGTGTATTTGACTCATAATTTTGGCTCATTTTTTATCCCTCACAATCAATAGTACAATCTACTTGTATTATTGTATGAGAGATTAAAGAAATTAGAACAAGCTTTCAAAACGGAGCATTACTTATTACTAACCAAAAGATACTATTTCTTTCCCTTTTTTAAGTAGCTATAAACTTAAGATAATGTTTCTTCTTTTAGGATGGTAAACATATTTGCAGCATCTTCTTTTTTAGTTGAATCCTGCAATAATTCCACTTTTGCCGTTACTACTTTTTGTCCAAAACGAACCTGGAGTTCATCTCCTACTTTCACATTTGAACTCGCTTTTGCTTGCTGACCATTTATTAAAATTCTGCCTTGATCTGCAACCTCTTTTGCCAATGTTCTTCGTTTTATTAATCTTGATATTTTTAAAAATTTGTCTAAGCGCAAGTTTATCCCTCCATTATTGCCTTTCTTTCTTTTTAGCCTCATTCCAAAATTCATCCAGTTGATCTAAGCTTAACTCATGAAAGGCCTTCCCGCTATTTTTTACTTGTTCTTCTATAGAGCGAAAACGCCGAATAAATTTCTGGTTTGTTTGGTACATCGCTAGTTCAGGGTCTAATTTATAAAATCTGCCAATATTAACAAGAGAGAATAAAATATCACCAAACTCTTTTTCCATTTCAGGATGATGGCCATTTGCAAGCTCTTCTTTAAATTCCTTTATTTCTTCGTGAACTTTTCCCCAGGCTGAATTTACTTCTGGCCAGTCAAACCCTACTTCCGCAGCCTTTTTCTGCATTTCATATGCTCTTAATAGATTAGGAGCCGCATTATTTATCCCATCTAAAATAGAAGCTTGTTTTTGATCTTTTTCTAAACTTTTTGCTTTTTGCCAATGGTCCATTACATCATCCACAGTATCTGCGGTTTCTTCCCCAAAAACATGTGGATGCCGGCGAATCATTTTCGAGGAAACTCCTTCAATTATATCATTAATTGTAAAAAATCCTTCGTCTTCCCCAATTTGACTATGAAGCATCACTTGCAATAATACATCACCTAATTCTTCCATTATATGATCAATATCATCTTCATTAATCGCTTCAATCAGTTCAAAACATTCTTCCACCAGGTACTTTCGCAAGGTTGCATGTGTTTGTTTTTTATCCCATGGACAACCTTCAGGACTCCTAAGTGTTGCGATGATTTGTCTTAGATTCGTAAATTCTTTATTTAATATTGCTTGGTCGCGTACAGGAGGAACATAAACAGAAGTTAAATTATTGATATTAACTTCCCGATCTAATTCATGTAATTCTATTTCCTTTATCCACTCATCCTTGCTTCCAGCAGCCGTTACAATCGTGACAGGATAATTATATGGCAATTTTTCCATTAACGTTAATTTTACCTCTGAGGCAGAAAACGTATCATATACTTGTCCAATTATAAGATGTTGTCTAATCTGTATTTCATTACTATCTAGTGAAGTACCATCAAGAAGCTGAAATCCTTCAATTGGATCTATCTTTACTGCTTGAAAAATGCTGTCTAAAAAGCTTTGACCTCCACTAAATACTAAGTCCACTACCCCTTCCTTGCTTTTTTCAATCAAAAGCTGAACTGTTTTTTCAGCCACAAGGGGATGTCCAGGAACTGCATAAATAATTTCTTCTTTCCCTGCTTCTTCTAGAAGCAGTGCTGCTATTTCTTTGTATACCGAATCAAATTGATCGTGTTTTTCATAAATGGCATCAAGAAACTGAAAATCTGCCCCCTCCGCCTGCAAGGCTTCCACAACAGGATGATCCATTGTTCGCATATACACTGTCTTCTCATTATTCATAAGCGTTTTATATACACCTAAGGGAAGTTGATTTATATCCCCTGCACCTAAACCAATAATCTCGATCTTATTCAAAAGTATACTACCTCCTTTTTGTCGGTAGAAAAAGTGAAAGTTTACTGCCAAATGGCAATAAAATCAACTCTTCCTGTTTAAAAATATTTGCTCTGATCACAATAAATAAATAGATGATTCCCCCAATTACAACTCCACTCATTGCTTGAAAGCTAGAAAAAAGCCGATCATGGTGTATAAAGACGGCACATAATCCCGTTAATAATAAGTATAATTTTAGAACAAGAAACATCATACATGCTCCAAAAAATATAGTCATTACACTTTTTTTATTCATAAGAGGCTTCTTTATAACACATGCTAACCTCCACAATAAAAGAATCATGATAATAATAAAAGTGATTATAGATGCAACACTTGCACCAATCGTCCCGTAAGACTCTACTAATTGTTTGTTTAAACTGTATTTTATAAAAAAAGAACCCAATATAACCACAGCAGGATAGAGTGAATACCCTAACCCTTGTAGAATGGCGGTGGCTGTTACGATAATAGCATTTAATAAAATAATACAGGTTAAGATAGACAGAACGGTTGAACCATTTGCATTTTTAAATAGCATCGTATTTGTTTCATTCATTATGCTAAGAAGCCCTACTGTTGCCCCCGCTCCTATAAATAACCCTATTGTTAACGATAATTGGATTTTTTCCACTAATTGCTTTCGATTATTTTTAATTTTCTCTCTCGTTATAAAAGGGACAAGTGTCAATGCCATGGAAGTAGTTAACACTGTTCCCATTTGAATTAAAGGCTGCCCTCGATCATATATCCCTTTTAACGCTTTTGCTGTATCGCTATTTATCCCAGAGGATACTAAACCCACATATAAATTTAAGGAATCTGCCAATTGCACCAATATTAATAACATGCTGCTGATAGAGATAGTCAGTCCTTCAAATATGAGCTTTTTATATAATTTTTTATGACTCTTTTTATGATAAAAAACGGGTCTAAGAAAGGAAAAAGTATAGGAACCCTTTTTATAATAGTAAAACAACAGCAGGAGAGAAATCAAACCGCCTGTTATCGAGCCAAACATAGCTCCTGCTCCTATTGTATAAAGAGAAAAACCTTGATAAGTAAAAGCGACTGCCGTAATCAAGATGGTGCTTACACGAATAAGCTGTTCTCCCACTTGAGAAACCGCAGTTGGTATCATGGATCCCTCCCCTTGAAATATCCCCCGCAGTAAAGCAACAAGCGGTGAAATAAGAAAGGAAAAGGCAATTACTTTTAACAATTTGCTCAATTCAGGATCTCCCATTAAAGAAGCAATAGAATCTGCACCAATAAACAAAAAGAAAAAAGAAACGATTCCTATAGAAGATAAAAAGAAGAAAGAAGACCTTAACAAATTAGATAATCCTGTGTAATCTTCTTCCATCTTCATTTCCATATATAACTTCGAAAGAACAACCGGAAATCCATACGTAGAAACAGCTGCAACTACTCCATAAAAAGGGTAAACTTGCTGATAAATATAAAATCCAGTATCTCCAACGATATTTTGAAAAGGGATACGGTAAACGGCACTTAAAATTTTTGTAATCAGCGCTCCAAGGGTAAGTATAAAAGCACCTTTAAACCAGTCGCTTGAATGTATATTAGGCTTCATCAGAAAAGCCCCTTCCTTTGTTTATGTCGCTAGTATTATAGCATAATTTTTTCCGGCATAAACAAAGTATACCAATCCTTTTTACCATAGCTACAGCTCCGCTCTTTGTTGCTACAATAAAAAGAAACCAAGCATGAATTAAACTTGGCTTCGGTATTTTTTTCATTATATTCATGAAATAAAGCTAATAAGTAGAATAACTAAGATCGGAACAACAATCATAATATACCCAATTGGATGAGCAAAGTTCATTGTCCAGCCAATTCCAAATCTCTTCTCAACAAATACGGAAGGGTCATTTTTATTATAATAAAAGAGGCCACCTTTCCAATAATGGTCTTCATCTATATCGACCACCTCTTCCTTGTTTGCCATGTCATCCTCGCCTTCATATGAACCGTTTAATTTCCCTACTTTCACAGCGAAAAAAAGAGAGCCTGCTAACACTAACAGTAAAAAGGATATCGGAAGAACCATCATTACCACCGTATCATAAAGTTCTTTGTATAAAGTTATTACTTGTATAAACGAAAACAATATTGTAATTAGAATCGTAAGCAGAAAGAAAAACCAGCTTGTATATTTACGATACAACAGCTGTCTGTTCTTAGATCCTTTTATATTTGTGGGATTCATTTTTATTCCAGATTTTTTTGTTAGCTCATGCAATCCTAAAAACATCGCTTGCATCGTTAATAAAACAAGTAATAAGGAGATAACAGAAAACGGTGTTTTAACTGCAAAACGATCTGGCTGTCCACTAGATCCCCAATGAATAGGAATATTTGCTGGAAACTGAGTATAGTTAGCTAAACTAAAGATAATCATTCCTATTGTAATAGCGATTGGGAGAACAAAAAGATACCAAGGCAGCATTTCATCCCCTTGTCGAAGGTTCAATGCTGTTACCTTCACTTCCTTTAAATGTGCATACCATTGCTGTTCTCTTTTTAAACGCAATACTTTTCCATGAAAATAAAAATAAAGAGACATACTCCATAACATAATTCCAAACTGAATTACTAAGCCTACTATCACAAGTTGGTCTTCGGCTGAATTTGACTTTATCCCCCATAAATAAAACAGAATTAAAGCGAGCGCAGAAACAGAAAATGTTGCCGCACTATACAATTTTTTATAATATCGAATGATAGGAGAACTTACTTTTTCATCTGGTATACTTACTCCAAATACAACTGTTTTTTTAATAATAAATGGCAATATTGTTTCTATGATGCATAAAAAGCTAATAATAATGATAATTATGGTCATTCCCATACCCTTTACTCTCCTTTCACCTCTGCACTTATTTGATTCACAAGCATGGAGATTTCCTTTTCATCCATTCCTAAAACTAATGCCTCGATGACTGCCGGTCTAAATTGTTGTATCAACTTGTGACATGGTTCTTTTGCTTGCAGCCCTTTTTGCACATAAATCATTGCTCCTGATTTTGGAATGATTTTAAGAATCCCTTTTTCCTCTAGCTCATGGTAGCTCTTATTTACTGTATGCATGTTAATACCAAGATCAGCTGCTAATGCTCTCACTGATGGCAGCATATCGCCATTATTTATTTCTCCGCGAATAATACCTTCCATGATTTGATTTGTTAATTGAGCATATATAGGTATATCAGCCTTAGGCTCAATTCTAATGATCATATTTTTCCCACCAGCCTATTTTTGTTCTATATATATTATAACAGATTTGTTCTACCATACATAGAACAAAGTATCATAAATTATTGTAACCAATTCCTTCTTTTATTGTCACACAATGTGCTATGTTATGTATTATTTAGAAAAGCGCAAGCGAGGTGAGGGAAGCGGTGAAATCAATAGGGTGCTGGCCGGATAAGTACGCGTAAAGAGGAAAATCGACTAACAACGCAAATCCTGTTGCCTACACTTGTACATTCTGTACGTCGGATCTTGACATCGTTACCATTTTAAGAAATCTATACTTTTTTACTGGTTAAAAAAGGGTTGTCCAACAGCCGATAATTCGACTTACTGGACAACCCTTTTTCCAAAGCATTTATGATTCCATTTGTCTTGCTAAAAAACCTGCTGCAGTTTCAACTGCCTTCTTTTCTACTTCTCCTAGGCTGCTTTCCTTGGAGAAAATAATAACAGCGCCTATTGGATCTCCATTTGCAATAATTGGACCGATTGTATAGGAAGAAATATTTTCATCATTTCCATCCACTAAGGCAATTTGATCTTGCTCATTCATTAAAATAGACGTTCTATCTTCCATTGCCTTTTCTACAAGTTCACTTATATTCTTATTTAAATAGTCCTTTTTTGAACCGCCCGCAACAGAAATATAAGTATCTCTATCGCAAATCAAAATAGCATTGCCTAGGCTATCATACAATGCCTCTGCATACTCTCTTGCAAAATCACTCAATTCACTGATAGGAGAATACTTCTTCAAGATTACTTCTCCATCTCGATCAACAAAGATTTCTAATGGATCTCCTTCACGAATACGTAATGTCCTTCTGATTTCTTTTGGGATTACAACACGGCCCAAATCATCGATTCGACGCACAATACCAGTTGCCTTCATTTCATGTTGCCTCACTTTCATCAGATGATTGTTTTAATCTGGTAAATATTCCATTAACTTCCTATGAAATGTTCACCCTATTTAAACATAGTATCTATCATATAGAACGTTCTATACATTTTTATGTAAAATTTTCTCTATGATGTGATTCTTTCCAAACAAATTCCATAAAATTCTTTTTGTACTTTTCAACAAGGGTAAATACGTCATAAACTTCCAATTTTGTGTATACTTTTTTATTCCCCTTGTCCGCGAAGGGTAAACATCCTATTCATACTTATTATTTATTAACTCAAACTTCACCGTTATAAATTTCTCTTCATGTATTAGCATAACTTTGTTTAGAGCAATTAGAAAAAGGTGTTTGATTAATCTTTTGGGTGTTTTTTTTGCAAACCTTATTCCTTATAAATAGGGGCAAGATTCTCGTTTCAGGATGCTCGCTTTCCGTGGGGCGTGCGATGAGCCTCCTCAGCGCAAGCGTAGCCCCGCGGAAAGCGAAGCAACCCCCCACAATAAAAAACAAGCCTCCCATTTTATTGTTCTAAACCGAATCCTATCAAGATTTGCAAACACATTTGAAGGTGTGAAGTTTGAGTTATTAAAAATAGGATATTCTTAGAAACCAGCCATCATACAAAAAGAAGGTATCTTAAAGATTAACTTCAAGATACCTTCTCAAGCTTTATGTCTAATAATAAAAATAGGATGAATTAACTCGCCTCTTGTGGCTCCTTTTTAAAACTATTTAATGCTTCTACCATTTCATAACAAGCATCGAGCCATTTATCTGTTTCAATGCCCTTCACATGAAGAACCATTTTTAATTTTTTCCCGTCCATTCCTAGGCCAATCATTCTTCCATATTTAGAGCTCTTTTCAAAAATCTTTTGTCCATCCAAAAGACTGCTGCTTTCTTCTGATAAAAGAATGAGCACTTCTTCTTTTGTTTGTTTTATCAACTCTACTCCTGCTTGCTTTCCATATACCTTCATTTCCGTTAATTTAAATAAATAGGCTACCTCAGCAGGATAATCACCAAAACGGTCTATCATCTCCTCTTGAAGCTCGCTTACTTCCTCTAAGGACGTAACCCCTCTGAACCTTTTATACATTTCAATTTTTTGCTGCCCATCATTAATATAGAAGTCTGGAATATATGCATCAATATCTAAATCCAATTCTATTGTCTGATTTCTCTGTTCATCAAAGGTTCCTTTTCTTTCTTCAATTGCTTCCTTCAACATTTGTGAGTATAAATCAAAACCAACAGAATCGATAAAGCCATGCTGCTGGGCACCTAATAAATTACCTGCGCCTCTAATAGTCAGGTCTCTCATGGCGATTTTAAATCCGGAACCTAACTCTGTAAATTCTTTAATTGCATGTAATCGTTTTTCTGCTACTTCTGTTAATACTTTATCTTTCCGATAAGTGAAATAGGCATATGCCACTCGATTTGACCGCCCAACTCTTCCTCTTAATTGGTACAGTTGGGATAATCCCATCCGATCTGCATCTTGAACAATTAGGGTGTTAACATTTGGTATATCTACACCTGTCTCAATAATCGTTGTACTCACCAGTACATCGTACTCTCCTTCAAGAAAGCTTAGCATCACAGATTCTAATTCATTTTCTGACATTTTTCCGTGAGCATACGTCACTTTCGCATCAGGAACTAACATAGATATTTCCTCTGCTTTTCTTTCAATATCTTCCACTCTATTATAAAGAAAATAAATTTGGCCATTACGTGCTAGTTCTCTCTCAATCGATTCTCTTACAAGTCCCCCGTTATACTCCATAACATAGGTCTGAATGGGAAAACGATTTTCTGGAGGAGTCTCAATTACAGAAAGATCTCTTACTCCAAGCATGGACATATGCAATGTTCTTGGAATAGGAGTAGCTGTCAACGTCAGCACATCAACATTTGTTTTTAGCTGTTTGATTTTCTCCTTATGCGTAACACCAAACCTCTGTTCTTCATCTATTATTAATAAACCTATATCTCGATACTGTATATCTTTTGAAAGGATTCGATGTGTACCTACAACAATATCAATTGTTCCTGCTTTTAATCCTTTCAAAGTTTCCGTTTGCTGCTTTCTTGTTCTAAATCTGCTTAACAAACCTATTTCAATCGGATAATCTTGAAAACGTTCTCTCAATGTTTCGTAATGTTGTTGTGCTAAGATAGTCGTTGGTACTAGAAATGCAACCTGCTTGCCGTCAGCTATCGCTTTAAACGCAGCACGAATAGCCACTTCCGTTTTTCCGTAGCCAACATCTCCACAAAGAAGACGATCCATCGGTCTTTCACGTTCCATGTCCTTTTTAATCTCATGAATAGAACGAATCTGATCATCTGTTTCTTGATAAGCAAAAGATAATTCAAATTCCTTTTGCATCTCTCCATCCGGAGAAAATCCGTATCCTACAGAGGCTTCTCGCTCAGCATATAGCTTAATTAAATCGTCTGCAATATCTTGTACCGAGGATTCAACTTTCTTTTTCACTCTCTTCCAATCATTGCCGCCAAGCTTATAAATTTTCGGTTCCTTGCTTTCTGATCCAACATATTTTTGTACCAAGTTTATTTGTTCAACAGGTACGTATAATTTATCGCTTCCTTGATACCTTAAATGAAGATAATCTTTATGCACCCCATTAATCTGCAACGTTTCAATTCCTAAATATCTGCCTATTCCATGATTAACATGAACAACATAGTCTCCAACTTTTAATTCCGAATAACTTTTTATTCTTTCCGCATTCGAAAGCTTTTGTCTTCTTTTCGAGCTCTTTTTTGTTTTTGTTTTAAATAATTCCTCTTCTGTGATTACCGCCATTTTTAAAATTGGAAGCTCAAATCCTGACTGTAGATTTCCTTCTACAAGCTGAACTTCTCCTTTTAAAATGGATTGGTTCTCACCCTTTATAATAGACTTGATTTCATAATCACGAAGTACTTGTTCTAACTTTTCAACTCGTTCCTGATCATTTCCTAACACGATAACAGAGAATTGGTTCTTCTTCCATCGTTCCATTTCTGTCCTTAATACATTCATCTGCCCATGAAAGCTTTGCATTGGTTTACACGAAATATTGATAATATTTTGCGGGTTCGTATTTGGTACATGGCGTAAAAATAAAGACATGTATACAATAGGCTGCTTAGAACGATGCAAAAGATCGTTAATATTTTGAGAAAGAGTCATCCCATGAATAATCTCTCCATCACTCAGCAGGCTTGTATACCAATCTGCTTCTTCCTTTTCTAACGTATCATTCATTTCTTGAACTCTACTAATTTCATCAATAAATATTAGGCCATTTTCAGGTAAATAATCTATTAAACTCGTTTGTTCTCCGTAAAGAATCGATAAGTATTTATACAGTTTCTCTGGCTTTTGGCCATTTTTTAATTGCTCTATTTCATGTCCAATCGACTGCGTTAATAATGTTTTTGTTTCTGTATCTTTTATCTTTTTTAAGCTTTTTGCTAAACCTGCTTCCAGCTTTGCAATAAAGGAATCCACCGCTTCTTCTTGAAAAAGGATTTCAGTAGCAGGACCAATCGCTATTTTGGTCAATTTTTCTTTTGAGCGTTGATCCTCCAACGAAAAGGAACGAATAGAATCTATTTCGGTATCAAATAATTCAATACGCAGAGGGTCTTCTTCTGTTAAAGGGTAAATATCAATGATTCCCCCTCTGACACTAAATTCACCTGGCGCAGAAACCATATCATTCCGGACATATCCCATTTCGATAAATAATTTTAATTGCTTTTCCAACTCTATTTCTTCGCCGACTTCTAATAAAACTTGGCTATCCTTCCAAAGATTTGTTGGAGGAAGCAGCTTTCTTAACCCAGAAACAGGTACAATCATGATTCCATTTGATTCTTTTGTCCAGTGATTTAATGCCTCAATCCTATTCGCTTTTAATTCTGGACTAGCGATACTTACTTCTGCTGCAATCAATTCATTAGCAGGATACAAATAGACATCTTTCTCATCAATTAAATTAGTAATATCATCATAAAGTTTTTGTGCCTGTAGTAAATTATGGGTTACCACCAATAAAGGTTTTTTTGTTTGCTCATATACAGATGTTAAAAACATTGTTCTAGAAGAACCAGATAGACCAGAAATTAATTGTTCATGCAAACCTGCTTCAAAACCAGAAACCAAGGTCTGAATTTCTTCTTGTTGGTTAAATAACGTTTTCAGCCCTAACAATAGATTTGTCCCTCCCTACACAAAGATATAGTATCTTTTGCATTTTATTATCTTTTCTCTATAACACTAGGCCATCAAGTCTATATTCTTGCTATTTTTGTATAGCCTTTAAGCCTTTTATCTTTCCTATACTATTTTTGTTTATTTCACCAAACGAAAATTTCCACCAGTCTATTTTTATGTGGATGAACTGATGGCATTTCTTAAACTTATTCAATTAAAGTACTTCTTTGATTTTTAAAAGGTCGAGCATCAACTTCAAATTGACAACCTCTTCCCTCATACTTGTCTCCTGTCTGCCCTTTATTTAAAGAGGAGTCTCAGAAAACTTATACTTTCTTACCTTATAAAAAAAGTGCTAGTGATTGTATATACGCTATCTACTGCTTATATTCCTGCTAAAATGGTTAATTGTTAATTAGACTTTCTTCTAAATTCAAATGGAAAACGAGGGTGCCCTAAAGCGCTGATTCTATTTTAAAGTCAATAAGAATCAGACTATACGCTTAGGAATACCCTCTTTTTCTAACACTTGCTATTAACCATAACGTCTAGTCATTTCACAATGCCACTAATGAATTAAATAATCATTTTCATAATAATTAGGATTCTTCATCAGAGATTCTTGACAATCTTCACATATTGACTTGATAAAAATTTCTCCATTTTCACTATAATTAATCATTTCAGAGCGATCTACATCTGTCAATACATGTAATCCTAAACGATTTGTTTCTACTGTATCTGAATCAATTGTTCCGATTTTCACTCCACAATGTCTACAATGATAATGTATAGCCAAGTAAAAACCTCCTTATACATCAAAAATACTATTGTTAGTATTTACTTATAAGAAGAATTTCATACCTTACTAAAAAAGCGGAAGCAACCATTTTGGAGAAAATGAATACACTTAAACTCTATTCCATTATATGACATGATAATCAAACAATGTGAATTTTTCTTAAATAGAGATTTTTCCTTTTAGCCAACTAGTAGATGTTTTTTTAATATCAGAGTGTATATACTCCAATACATCACTGTCTAGTGCGGGATTCCACGCAAGACGCCGAAATGCTTTTTCTGTGAAAATAAAACGGGCGAGTGGCTATTCTGGGTATCTGTATAAT
>JBDNRM010000015.1:0-37434 GCA_047718615.1 Bacillus sp. (in: firmicutes)
CAACTGACTTGTAATCAGTAGGTTGGGGGTTCAAGTCCTCTCGCCGGCACCATTTACACGAAATAAAATGGATTTTTAATATCGGAGGGGTAGCGAAGTGGCTAAACGCGGCGGACTGTAAATCCGCTCCTTCGGGTTCGGCGGTTCGAATCCGTCCCCCTCCACCATTTTAAAATTGGACAACATAGATATGTCCTTTTATTTTTTTATTGGGCTATAGCCAAGCGGTAAGGCAACGGACTTTGACTCCGTCATGCGCTGGTTCGAATCCAGCTAGCCCAGCCAAGAGCCATTAGCTCAGTTGGTAGAGCATCTGACTTTTAATCAGAGGGTCGGAGGTTCGAATCCTCCATGGCTCATCCAAAAGATCAAGCACAATTGTGTTTGATCTTTTTTTGTAGTGTTAGAATTTATTTTTAACTTCTAAGAAAGCATCCTTGGCCTGCATTACGATAGATAATAGTTGATTCTTTTAGCGGTAAGTTTTAAATATCAAATAGAAGAAGCAGCATTTCTCTATGAAGAAGTTTCATAGCAGTAAATTAGTTTCTAAACAAAAAGATTGTTGAATCTCGTAAAAGCAAACCGAGCTATTGTGTAAAGTTTATAAGGAAAAGGTTTTACGGAAGTTTTTTAGGGCGAAGAATCTAGCGTTAACGGCTTTAGGGTAACTGCTGTTTTAAAAGGTTCTTTAAATGGATAGTTTCATTAATAGCTGGATAAATAAAGAAGGCATCCTATTAAGGGGGATTATCTGTAACTAATCATGTATGTTTATTTATTCATACACGCTAGTGAAGTTGGACACTTTAAGGATACCTTGCTTAAAAGGTAAGAACGTATAAAATTGTTGAATTTTGAAGTCTGTCTAGCTCTAGTGAGCGTTGCCCGATGCCTCTAGAAGTAAAAAACACTTTTTTGAGTAATGTGAACATTTTTCTTCAGAGCTATTCAAGGCACCCTGCGCTTTTCTTAACATCGTCATACTTTAATTATTTCTGGGAGTGTATCTTGAACGTTGGAAGCTGTTATATTCATTTAATAATTCATCTAATTTAATGCTTATATCAATAACTCTTGGGTGTGAAAAAGATGTACAATTTGCAAGATAAACCATCATCTCACGGTATTCTTCAATATCTTGGAGCAATTTTTTTTCCGACATAAGCTTCACCCTCAATCTATCTCTTCATTTTATTTTCTTGATTTTAGCATAATATTAGTTTTTTTATAACCAATAATAAAATTTTTAAACATTATGTGTCATAATTTGTTAAAATAATAGCAAGTCTATCAAAAAAAAGTGAAAAATACATATAATTTATTTAAAATTTCCCAATTAGTAGGAAAATACAACATATACAAAAGAAGAAAATATAAAAAATAATTATTAAAGTGAAACCTTTTCCGCTATCGATACGTACTATCGATTAGCCGCATTTAGAGCGGAGGTAAAATAGATGGAAGCAATAGTAAAGAAGAGAATTAAACAAGTATTAAAAGGGGATCAAAATGCCTTTGGCGAAATTATCGAACTTTATAAGGACAAGGTATTTCAAATTTGCTATCGTATGCTTGGCAATCGTCATGAAGCAGAAGATATGGCACAAGAAGCCTTTATTCGCGCATATGTTAATATACACAGATTTAACATAGAATTAAAGTTTTCGACATGGCTGTATCGTATTGCTACAAATCTTTGTATTGATCGTATTAGGAAGAAAAAGCCGGATTATTATCTTGATGCAGAAGTTCCAGGGACAGAAGGGCTTAATATGTATTCCCAAATATCTTCTAATACAAGACTGCCAGAAGATGATGTAGAAAGCTTGGAGCTGCAAGCTTTAATACAGAGAGAAATCTCGAAATTGCCTGATAAATATCGAGCAGTTATTGTATTGAAGTATATCGAGGAACTTTCTTTGAATGAAATAAGTGAAATTTTAGAGCTTCCTTTAGGAACAGTGAAAACACGGATCCACAGAGGAAGAGAAGCATTAAGAAAACAATTACGGCATGTCTGATAAAGAAGGTGAAATGTATGACTTGTTCAAACAAAATTATTGAATATATGCATGACTATCTCGATGAAGAAATTGAGGCTGACCATAAAGAAAAATTAAAAGAGCATTTGCAGAAATGTGAGGCTTGCTCTACGCATTTTCATGAATTAAAGAAAACAATTGCTTTAGTGCAAAGTACTTCACATATACAAGTGCCTGTCCATTTTACGGATAATGTAATGGCAATGTTGCCAAAGGAACAGAAGAGAGTCACGTTTAAAAGATGGATAAGACATCATCCGCTTTTTGCGGCAGCATCGTTGTTTATTATATTAATGGTTTCTAGCTTATTGTCTGCTTGGAATGAGGATCATCAATTTTCTGTTTCGAAGCAAGCGAATTTAGTTGTACAGAATGATACTGCTATTGTCCCTAAAGGGGAAGTAGTAAAAGGAGATATCATTGTTCGAAATGGCAATATAAAAATAGAAGGTCAGGTTCAAGGAGATGTTACGGTAATAAATGGTAAAAAATACATGGCATCAGCTGATCAAGTTACCGGGGAAATAAAAGAGGTAAATGAAATATTTGAGTGGTTATGGTATCACACGAAAAAAGTATTTTCTGATACAGTAAATATCTTTAAAGGTGATGACCAAGTGGAAAAGAATAGCCTCCCTGCATCTTAAGTGTGGGGAGCTTTTCGTGATGTGCAAAGAAAAGCCGCTTATTTTTGTTTTTAAGAGGAAAAAAGGCATATAATAAGGAAGGCATCGATAAGAAGTGGAAGAATTCAATAAGTTTGTCTAAATTGGTATTAAAACGAATTATGATATAATATGATAATTGTAGGTTAAAAATAAAATACTACTATTGAAATATATACTTTGGAGGAAGGAAAATGTCGTTTGCAGATCTCCCTTTTTTAAAATATTTAGCGAATACAGTAGACATTCTCCTTGTGTGGTATGTCGTTTATAAAGTAATAATGATCATAAGAGGGACAAAAGCTGTACAACTGTTAAAGGGAATTTTTGTCATTCTTATTGTGAAGCTACTAAGTGATTATCTCCAATTACAAACATTAAGCTGGATGATGGAGAAAGTTATCTATTGGGGTGCATTAGCAATAATCATTATCTTCCAGCCGGAGTTAAGGCGAGCCCTTGAGCAATTAGGACGAGGGAAATTTTTCGCTAGAAGCGGAATGCAGGAAGAAGAGAGTCAGGAATATATTATTGAATCGATCGTCAAAGCCGTTGATTATATGGCTAAAAGAAGAATTGGAGCGCTTATATCGATTGAAAAAGAAACAGGTATGAGTGATTATATAGAAACGGGTATTTCATTGGATTCAAAAATATCTTCTGAGCTGCTAATTAATATATTTATTCCAAACACTCCTTTGCATGATGGAGCGGTAGTTATACAAAAAGCAAATATAGCAGCAGCGGCTTGTTATCTTCCTTTGTCTGAAAGTCCGTTTATATCAAAGGAACTGGGCACTAGGCATCGGGCAGCTTTAGGAATTAGTGAAGTGACTGATAGTATAACGGTGGTAGTATCAGAAGAAACGGGAGCTATTTCCATTACGAAAAATGCGGAGCTCCACCGTGATTTAAAACTAGATGTATTTAGAGAGCTTTTGACAAGCGCCTTAATTATACCATCTACAAAGCAGACTTCTTCCGTTAAATGGGGCTGGAAGGGGAAGAAAAATGAATAAACTATTTGATAAAATTATAGATAGTACTTTATTTATGAAAATAATAACCTTTGCATTGGCGCTGCTTTTATTTTCCACTGTTTACGATCCAAATAAAGAGTCCAGTGATGTAAATGTTCCAGGAGATAATGATACAGAAGTTGTCGAAAATGTGCCAGTAAGAGTATATTACGATACAGAAAATGTGGTCGTTACAGGTGTGCCTAAGACGGTAGATGTTACATTGACCGGGCCAACAAGTCATTTGCAAATCGCAAAGCAAAGAAAAGATTTTGAAGTGTATGTTGATTTAGCAAATGCAAAAATTGGCAACAAAGAGGTAAAGCTACAGATTAAGAATTTATCAGATAAGCTGAAAGCGAAGATTGACCCTAAACAGGTTGAAGTAACTGTAAAAGAAAAAGTAACAAGAGAATTTAAGGTGGAAGCAGAATATAGCAGCAAAATAATAGCAGACGGATATTCAGCAGAAGCAGCTACTGTAAATCCAAGCACAGTAAAGATTACTGGTGCGAAGGATGAAATTGATAAAATCGCCTATGTAAAAGCAAATGTAGAAATTGATGGATCTACATCACAATCGATTGAACAAGATGCAGAGATATCTGCTTTAGATAGTAGTTTAAATAAATTGGATGTACAAGTAGAGCCAGAAACAGTTAAGGTAGCGATACCTGTTAAAAGGGTAAGTAAAAAAGTACCAATTGAAATAGAGAAAAAAGGCTCACCACCATCTAATGTAACGATAGATTCTATTACGTTAGATACGAAAGAAGCAACAATTTCAGGGGCGGAAAATGTATTAAAAGATACGAAAAATGTCCGAGTAGAAGTTGATTTAAGTAAAATTGAAAAAGATCAAATACTATCATTACCGGTTATTATTTCTAATGGGATTACAGCTGTGCAGCCTCAATTAGTAAATGCAACTGTAAAAGTAACCATTGCAAAGGAAAACAACGAAGAATCAACAGAGGAAACAAACGAACAAACAGAAACAGACGGGGAAGCAGATTCAACAGAGACTTCCACGCCCGAACAAACTAGCACAAAAACTTTATCAAATGTTCCAATAAATATAAAAGGATTAGGAGAGAATCTGGAAGGCACTATTACTTCTCCTAAAAACGAAAGTACCAATGTGGAGGTTACTGCGAAAGATTCAATCTTGAATGGAATGAAGGCATCAGACTTTTCCATCTATGTAGATGTTACTGGCTTGAAAGAGGGAGACCATGAAGTGCAAGTAAGCGTTGATGGTCCTGATGACGCAAGCTGGGAATTGGGGAGTGAGACAGCCAGCGTTTCTATCACTTTAAAGGATGCTTAAGAAAAGGTTTTAATATAGTTAGAAGGAGCGATTATTTAATGGGTAAATATTTCGGTACGGACGGAGTACGAGGAATTGCTAACAGTGAACTGACGCCGGAAATAGCATTTAAGCTTGGTAGATGTGGTGGTTTTGTATTAACGAAAGATAAAGACCGGCCAAAAGTATTAATTGGTCGTGATACTCGTATTTCTGGCCATATGCTGGAAGGAGCTCTTGTAGCAGGTTTGCTATCAATTGGTGCTGAAGTAATGCGCTTAGGTGTTATTTCAACACCTGGGGTTTCTTATTTAACCAAGGTGTTAGGTGCTCAGGCAGGGGTAATGATTTCAGCATCCCATAATCCTGTTGCGGATAATGGAATTAAATTTTTTGGTCCTGACGGCTTTAAACTGTCAGATGAACAAGAGCTAGAAATTGAGGCTTTCATTGATGAAGAAAATGATTCATTGCCAAGACCGGTTGGTGCTGACTTAGGACAAGTAGATGATTATTTTGAAGGTGGACAGAAATATCTTCAATTTTTAAAACAATCGGTTGATGAGGATTTTACAGATATTCATATTGCATTAGATTGTGCACATGGTGCAACGTCTTCTTTAGCGATGCACTTGTTTGCTGATTTAGATGCAGATATCTCGACAATGGGGGCATCCCCGAATGGTTTAAATATTAATGATGGGGTTGGCTCTACTCATCCAGAAGCGCTAGCGGCATTTGTTAAGGAAAAACAAGCAGATGTGGGTCTTGCTTTTGATGGAGATGGAGATCGCTTAATCGCGGTTGATGAGAACGGAGAAACAGTTGATGGAGATCAGATCATGTATATTTGCGCAAAATACATGAAAGAAACGAATCGTTTAAAGCAGAGCACCGTTGTTTCCACTGTAATGAGTAATTTAGGCTTTTACAAGGCATTAGAAGCACACCAAATTGCAAGCATTCCAACTGCAGTTGGTGATAGATATGTAGTGGAAGAGATGCGCAAAAGCGGATACAATCTAGGCGGAGAACAATCTGGTCATATTATTTTCCTTGATTATAATACAACAGGGGATGGTTTATTAACGGGCTTACAGCTTGTGAATATTATGAAAGCAACGAAAAAGCCCCTTTCCGAGCTAGCTGGAGAAATGAAAAAATTCCCACAGAAACTTGTAAATATTAAAGTAACAGATAAATATCATGTAACAGATAATGAAAAAGTAAAAGAAGTTATTACAAAAGTAGAACAAGAAATGAATGGAAATGGCAGAATTTTAGTACGACCTTCTGGAACAGAGCCTCTTGTCCGTATAATGGCAGAAGCTCCTACAGAAGACTTATGCAATGCATATGTGGATAGAATTGAAGAAGTAGTGCAAAAAGAGATGGGAATAGAAGAATAGAAAGTTGCTTGCTAAAAGCACTTAAAGTTATTACTATGTCCCATGACACGAAAAAAACACTTTTGCATAAATTATAGGGTGATGAAAATACTACTTTGTTAGATTTTCATTGCCCTGTTTTCCTATTAAAAAAGATTTTCTTTCTAGAGGTTGTTCAAAAGTCCGGTAAAAATGACACGTCGAATTTCTTCGTTGGTTTGCTTTTCCGCTTCTCACGTATTAACACCATACGCTGTGATGCTCAAGAGCTAAACCGCCTCGAACTTCTTGGTCCTTTTTATCCTCCTTTTTGAACTCGCACTTCTAGTGATAGTAAGTTGATTTTCTCCTTAAAATAATTGGATTTCCTTCCAGTAGTTTGGAAAACAGTTAGCAATTGACGGAACGTTTCCATGTGAGGTATGATTAACTTGCTTTTGTAAAAAAGCGCTATTTTTTGCAAGGGGGATAGAGGTTTAAGTAGGAATAAAAGCGCCTGGACTAGTTATGGACGACACAAAACTAGTTGACGAGGAGGAGGTTAATCGATTTTTCGGCGGATGCCTCCCGATTGCATTAGCCAATCGCTGGTTCTTCTTTAAAACATGAAGGCAACTTAATGGACAAAGAGAAGAGCATGCTAATAATAAAAAATACTACAGAGATAGGGGAGCAAGTAATGGCCCCTAAAAATGGCTTCTTGCTTCCCTAGAACGGAGGAAAAGAAGTATGTGCGGAATAGTTGGTTATATTGGAAACCTAGATGCGAAAGAGATTTTATTAAAAGGGCTAGAAAAGCTTGAATATAGAGGATATGATTCTGCAGGTATTGCCTTAAGCAACGGAGAGGGCATTCAAGTGTTTAAAGAAAAAGGACGCATCGCAGATTTGCGTAAGATTGTTGATGAGGATGTATTCGCGAGAGCAGGCATTGGTCATACGCGCTGGGCAACACATGGTATTCCAAGTCAATTAAATGCCCATCCACATAAAAGCGGATCCGATCGTTTTACGATTGTTCATAATGGTGTAATCGAAAACTATGATTTATTAAAAAAAGAATATCTTCCAGAAACAATGTTAAAAAGTGATACAGATACAGAAGTAGTGGTACAGCTAATCGAACATTTTGTGGAAGCAGGCGAAGAGGTAAAAACAGCCTTTGTACAAACGTTAAAATTGTTAAAAGGTTCTTATGCGATTGCATTGTTGGATGAACAAAACAAGGATGTTATTTATGTCGCTAAAAACAAAAGTCCGCTTTTAGTCGGGTTAGGCGAAAACTTTAACGTTGTTGCAAGTGATGCAATGGCTATGCTGCAAGTAACAAATCAATATGTGGAGCTTGTCGATAAAGAAATTGTGCTTGTAACAAAAGATGAAGTGATCATCGAAACATTAGATGGAGAGGTTATTTCCCGGGAAGCATACACAGCGGAATTAGATGCTAGTGATATTGAAAAAGGAACATACCCACATTATATGTTAAAAGAAATAGATGAACAGCCTGTAGCGATCCGTAAAATCATTCAAGAATACCAAGATAATGATGGGAAATTAACAATTGACCCTGCTATTGTAGGGGCAGTTAAGGAAGCAGACCGCTTATATATCATTGCAGCGGGAACATCTTATCATGCAGGATTGCTTGGCAAACAGTTTATTGAAAAACTAGCGCAAGTCCCTGTTGAGGTTCATGTTGCAAGTGAGTTTGGTTATAATATGCCGCTGCTTTCTGAAAAACCACTCTTTATCTTCATTACACAAAGTGGCGAAACGGCAGACAGCAGAGCAGTATTGGTACATGTAAAAGAATTAGGCTATCCAACGCTTACAATCACAAATGTTCCTGGTTCTACATTATCCCGTGAAGCTGACCACACCCTTTTATTATATGCTGGACCGGAAATTGCCGTTGCTTCGACAAAAGCATATACGGCACAAATGGCAGTTCTTTCTATTCTTGCTGAAGTAACAGCCAAGAGCAAAGGCTTTGATCCAGGTTTTGATTTAATTCATGAGTTAGGTATTATCGCTAATGCAATGGAAGTTATTTTTGAAGAAAAAGAAGAAATTGAAAGCATGGCAAAGGAATATTTAGCAACAACACGCAATGCGTTCTTTATTGGCCGTGGAATCGATCACTATGTTGGACTGGAAGGCTCTTTAAAGCTAAAAGAAATCTCTTATATTCAAGCAGAAGGTTTCGCAGGTGGCGAATTAAAGCATGGAACCATTGCTTTAATTGAAGATGGCACACCTATTATCGCATTAGCAACACAAGAAGTAGTTAACTTAAGCATTCGCGGAAACGTAAAAGAAGTAGTTGCGCGTGGGGCAAATCCTTGCATCATTTCCATGAAAGGATTAGAAATGGAAGGCGACCGCTTTATCATTCCAGCAGTGCACGAGTTGTTAACACCCCTAATCTCTGTGTTACCGTTACAATTAATCGCCTACTATGCAGCACTTCACAGAGGCTGCGATGTAGATAAACCACGTAATCTGGCTAAGTCTGTTACGGTAGAATAAGGTAGACTTATGTAATAAAGTCGATTGTGGCTTTGAAATAAAGTCGCGATGTTTATAAAAAAGATGCGATGTTTTGAAGAAAGTCACGATGTTTTAAAGAAAGTTGCGAAACTTTACCCCTTTAGATATGATTGTCTAAAGGGGTGTTTTTATGTCTAAAAGAAAAAGAACATCTGAAATCGAGAAGTGGATTAAAGAAGGTCGTGGTTCAGGAATTGGTTCAGAATATAAACCATGGTTAAAGATTCAAGATGTATCTTCGCTAGGTAGATCTACTCGCTTAAAAGGAATTAAGACAAAAAGGCAGCATGAGTTTTTATCAGATTTAGAACGAAACTACTTTTATATTACTGAATATTCGGATTTAGTCCTGGATATTCGTGAACAATTTCCTTTACTTCCACTGGAAGAAACAATTGTCATTGCAGATGAGTTAGGTATTAAACATCCTACCAATCCCAAAACGGGAGAACCTATTGTGATGACAACGGATTTTTTAGTAACGATTAATAATGGACAAAGTATATTTGATGTAGCTCATACAATTAAAATGAAGGATGAATTATTAAAAGAGCGAATACTTGAAAAATTTGAGATTGAACGTGAGTATTGGCATCGAAAAGAAGTTAATTGGGGCATAGTGACAGAAGAAGAAATACATAAAACAATGGCAAGAAATATCAGTTATATTCACAATTACTATGAAATTCGAGACTATGATGTATTTAGAGAAATGAGTGCCCAGAATATTAAAGATTTATCTATTTCATTAATGCAAAGGTTATTAGGAACTAAAGAAAGCATACGTAAAATCACAAATGAATTTGATAAAGATACACATTTGCCTTTTGGTAGTGGTATAACGATGTTCTATCATTTATTATCTCGAAAAATCATTATCATAGATATGATTGAGCCTTTAGATTTAGAAAAGCCAGTCACCATTAAGTCAATTGATGATAGTAATCTAAAGAAGGTGAAATACGGATGATATTGATAAACCAAGTGCTTCAATATGTTTCTGATTCAAGGAGACTACGTGTTATTGAGATAGAAGAAACTTATGTGTATATAGTTAATATTGATACGACAAGTGCTATGCCCCAAAGGGAAATTTATTCAAACTTACAGGCAGAGATGAATCAAGATGAGCTTTTTGTTGTAAGTGATCCTTATGCAAAAGCCATTCCAGATAGTGAACTTACGGAAGTTCAAATTCGTAAACGTGAAGAAGATTGGAGAACAGTAGAAGAATATATCCTTCCTAATATAAGAGAGTTACTAAGAAAAAAAGGAAGAGAGAAGAAGATTACTGAAATCGTTAAGACAAGTGGAATTGGCAAAACGAAAATAAAGAAATTGCTTAGTCGTTATTGGCAGCGTGGTATGAATAAAAATTCCATGTTACCAGACTATGCAAACTCAGGAGGTAAGGGTAAAGCGAAGTCTTTGACAGAAGCAAAAACAGGTCGTCCACGCAGAGTGAATATTAGTGGCGATTATCAAACTGGTATTAATATAACGAATGAAGTGAAGATCCAGTTTGAGCATGCCATAAATAGATACTACCGCAAAACGAACAATTACTCATTAAAAGATGTCTATCATTTCATATTACGTGATTTTTATTCAGACCGTTATAAAGAAAATGGTGAAATGAAATTCAGAGTGTGGGAAGCAGACCGAATTCCATCTTACAATCAATTTTATTATTGGTTTAAGAAACTAGAAGATCCGAAGAAAGATATTCAGTTCCGTAAAAGCGCTAAAGAATATGAACTGAAGCATCGCCCTATTTTAAATAATTCAAAATCGGAAACGAATGGCCCAGGTACTCGTTATCAAATTGACGCTACAATTGCAGATATATATTTAGTGAGCTCGTTTGATGTAAATAAAGTAATTGGTCGTCCTGTTATTTATGCTGTTATCGATGTGTATTCGCGAATAATAACAGGACTATATGTTGGATTAGAAGGGCCTTCATGGATTGGAGCGATGATGGCTTTAGATAATATGGTAGCTGACAAGGTGGAGTTTTGTAAGCAATGTGGAATCGAGATTACAGAGGAACAATGGCCAACGAAACATTTACCCGAAATTATTATTGCAGACCGTGGAGAGTTTGAAGGTTATTCTGTAGAAAATTTAATCAATAACTTAAATATAAAAATAGAAAATACCACAGCTTACCGAGGAGATTTAAAAGGAATTGTTGAACGTAAATTTCGTACGTTTAACGGCAAGATAAAACAAAAGGCTCCTGGTGCAATTCAAAAGGAATATCGAGAACGTGGAGATCAAGACTATCGCTTAGATGCTACATTAAATCTTAAAGAATTCACAACATTAATAATTACGTTAGTACTTCACCATAATCATAAACTTATTGATAAATATCCAATGGAAAAGGAAATGATTTCAGACAGTTTAGTACCAACGCCGGTTAACTTATGGAAATGGGGAATTCAAAATCGTAAAGGGCGTTTACGAACGATTGATCGTAATATTCTACGCTTAAATGTGTTACCACGTGGTAAGGCAACCATTTCTAGAGCAGGTATTAAGTTTAAAAACTTGTTATATGGTTCACGACAAGCAATTGAAGAACAGTGGTACCTGAAGCTTAAAAACCGCAGTATTGAAATTGTTTATGATCCTCGTAATGTCGAGAAGATATATATTCCTCATGATAATGGGATGGATTATGAAGTATGTATATTACTTGAACAAAGTCAACAATATCGAAATGATTTTTTAGAGGAAATCATTTTTCAACAACAGCTACGAAGCGAGTTGGAAGAAATTGAACGTTCTCATCAAGTACAGCTAACAATTAATACAGATGCCGTAATGAACGAAATAATTAAAAGGGCAGAAAAGAAAAAAAGGCAAACTTTCAACCAATCGACTAGTAAGAAAGAAAAAATTGTTTCGATAAGAGATAACAAACATACGGAAAAACAGTTGAATCGTGAAAAGGAAAAGTTTGATCTATCATCAACTATAGTTAGTGATCAAGCGGGTGTTATTGATTTTGTCACTAAAGAAAAAGTACAAGATGATATACCTAAAAGGTCTAGTTCAAGTCTAATGGAAAAACTAAAGAAGAAAAGAGATGAGGCGTTTGGAAAAGACGAGTAGCCTAGTCCTTAAAGGCGATTTAGAGGAAGCTACATATAAGAAACAAGCTTTATCAGAGTATAGTAGAAATCCATTCATCGAAGCTCTTCCTCCTATTTTCAGTGAAGATAATGTGCTAGACCGATTTATGGTAACACCACGTATTACTCAGCAAGAAAAGCAAAGTGAAACGAATATTCGATATCATGTGTTGAAACGTGTTAAAAATTTTACTCAGCCCTTACCTATCCATTTTGAAGTAGAACGGAGACTTTCTACGTTAATTCGAAGAGGTTACTTAGCTCGAAATCCTTTAGATAAAACATTTTTAGAACGTATTCGAGTATTACACCAGTTAAGAGAGGATGAGGAAGAAGCTCATAAATACATTGATGAGCGCCTGAATTATATTCGTTCTACAGCAGATAGTTTATCCATTATCGGTATCTCTGGTATCGGTAAAACAACTGCGATTGAACGCTTGTTGCTAATGTATCCACAAGTCATTAAACACGAGTCGTATGTAGGACAGCCTTTTAACCGTACACAAATTGTTTGGCTGAAAATTGATTGCCCTTATGATGGTAGTTTATCGACACTTTGTAAAAGCTTTTTTAAAGCAATTGATAATCTACTTGGTACAAGGTATTTAGAGAAGTACGGCTATTTAAATCGTGTTACATCAACAATGCTTTTGCATATGACTTCATTAGCTAGTATGTATGGTATTGGTGTGTTAGTCATCGATGAGATCCAACACCTTCTACATTCTAAAAATGATCAAGAGGAGATGTTGAATTTCTTCGTTACGTTATCAAATACGGTTGGAATTCCTACAGTATTGATTGGTACTTCAAAGGCACAGCAACTATTTAAAGGAAACTTCCGACAAGCTCGTCGTGCAGCGAGTGATGGAGCAATCATTTGGGATCGTATGACTGAGGACAGTGAGGAATGGGAGTTCTTTTTAGAAACATTATGGGAGTTACAATGTCTTAAAACAAGATCGGATCTTACAGAATTAGTGAAAAAAACCTTCTACGAAGAATGTCAGGGTATAACTTCGGTTGCTGTGAACCTGTTTATTTTAGCTCAAGAACGAGCTTTATTTGATGAATCAAATGAGGAAGAAAGTATTACTCCACGTGTTCTGAAGAAGACAGCACAAGAGGATATGAGAATTATCCAACCAATGCTCCATGCAATTCGTAAAAATGATTTAAAAGCAATGTATAAATACGAGGATATTATGATTAATCTAGACGATCTAATGATTAACCATAAGCAAAATTCAGAGTATGAAGGCAAAATTAAAGAGGCGATGAAAGAACGACAAAATACTTTGGGATATAAGCGACAGGATACGATAGAAAGTTTAACGGTGGAGGTAGCGTCGCTCGGTATTTTTGATAATCTGGAATTGAGTGATATTAAGCGAATTGTAATTAAAATTGTTGAAAATAACCCGGTTGATACAGATTTAAATGTATTAAAAACAGATTCAATTCAACAAGCTATTACATTAAATCAAAATAAGAAAATGAATAAAGAACCTAGGATGAAAAAGGGAGAATTATTGCCATTGATAACATTGAGATCAACTGCAATTAAAAATAAGAAACATACATATGAGTTATTGAAGGAAAATGGATATATCAAGAATCCGTTACAAGCTTTCTATTAAAGTAAAATATAAGTCATGAGGAGTCTAAAAACCTAGTTTAATCGACATGATAGAAATAAGTCGGTTATAACTAGGAGGATTTTGGTGTTACCGTTCTTTATGAATCCATATCCAGATGAATTAATATATTCAGCGATTGCTCGCTATCATTTTTACAGTGGTAATATTGATTTTAGGGACACGCTGAAAGAAATATTCCAAAGCTATTCTGTGATTCCAAGTGTAGAGATAGGAAGTCATTTTTCTATACTAGAAGAACAACTAGGCTCCAACTATTCTGTTGAAGGCTTATTAGCAAAGCATACTATTTATCCATACTATGCTCCGTTTCTTTCTAAGCTACGCCAGAAAGAGCTTCAACAAAAAAATGTGCAAAGAGACGGAAAAGGACTTTATACAAGGCTTGGAATGGTTGCAGGAGGTATTTGTAAAAAGGACGGACTTTATTATTGTCCAGAATGTGCAACTAATGATCTTGCTCAATATGGAGAACCGTATATCCATCGGGAACACCAACTACAAGGGATTATTTATTGTGCTCATCATGAGATAAAATTACGAAAGTACCCTATCGATTTTTCAAAAGCAAGTCGTATTGAGTTTATTCGATTTGATAATAGATTAATGAATTTTTCGGTGTTTCATGAGGTTATACCTACAGATTTTAAAGCCATTCAAATTGCTTTAGCCAAGACAGCTTATAAAATGCTGCAAATTCCAATTAATCAGTTTTCCAGAGAATTAATTAATCTTAAATATCGTTCTCTTTTACGAGAGAGAAATTTAATAACAACTTCTAATCGAATCCGGCAAAATGAGCTATACAAAGCATTTCAATTAAAATTCCCAAAAGGATTCTTAGTTAAGTATGAATCAGAAATCGATGTTGATGTTGAGTATAATTGGCTGAAGGTCATTACACGCAATCTAAAACGTCATGTACATCCTTTTCGTCATTTGCTTATGCTTTATTTCTTAGAACAGGATGTCGATTCCTTTTTGCAAGTTGAAGCTGACAAAGGCCCTTTCGGTAGTGGACCATGGCCATGTTTAAATAAAGCAGCTAATCATTATAAGGAATTTTTAATTCCAGAAGTTAAAATTACAAGAGACTTTAAGTCAAAAGCACCAATTGGTACGTTTAAATGCTCTTGCGGTTTTACTTACTCTAGAAAAGGCCCTGATAGATTACCAGAAGATAAATATCGTATTGGACGTATAAAAGTGCTTGGAGATGTCTGGAAGGTTAAATTATATGAATTGGAATCCAAAGGGACTTACAGTACAAGAACATTAGCTAAAATGCTTGGTGTAGATTCAAAAACGGTTAAAAAATATCTTTCTTCTGAGAAAAAAATAGAAGGAATATCAGGAAACGATAGTTCTTCAAAGTTGCTGATTTATAGAAAACAATTATTAAAAGGGATTCGGCAATACCCAAGTTATTCAAGAACACAAATCCGTAAGTGTTTCCCAAAAGAATATATGTACTTGTATCGTCACGATAAAGAATGGCTACTTGAACAGTTACCAATAATTCAGGTTAAGAAGAATAACCTAGCAATTATCGATTGGGCCACAAGGGATCGACAATACTGCTCTGAAGTAGAGAAGCTTTGCAAGGAGTTAATAGACCTAGATAAACCTGTTCGAATTACAATTTCGAAAATTGGAAAACGACTTGGGATATTATCAAACTTGGAGAAACATCTTGATAAGCTCCCCCAGACTAAAAAACTTCTATCTAAAAATTCTGAGACTACTCAGCAATTCCAAATCAGGCGTTGTTGTAAAATTATTGATCGAATATTACAGAGGCAAGAACCAGTTGTATTATGGAAAGTACAGCGTATTGGGGCTGTTAAGTCACAGCATTTTCACGAAATAAAACCTTATTTAGAAGAATATTTACGTACAAACAGGAAGTGATAAGTTATGAATAAACAACAGGTTAAAATTGCTTGGCCATATGCTAAAGGTGAAAAGGCACAGCTAATATGGATTGGTGAACCATTCCGATATGAAAATAAAATGATGATTAAAGCCTATTTTCGCTCACAAGGACGTACAGAAAGTATATTAATGGATTGGGGTACATTGCCATGCCTAGCAATCCAACATTTTTATGCTGATGGCATTATGACAGCCAGTAAAGCCCCGGAAGGTGTACAAGAGATAGATCTGACTATTTATCCTAATAAAGTTAAATATCATGAACGCCCTTGGTCAATTCAAGGAAATAGCGATCCAGCGACTTCACGTAGTTTTGTGTTTTCTTCTAATGGGAAGAATGTTAGTTTACCAGTTATTGAAGTATTGCGTAGCATATTAGCACCAAATGGTTTTCTTCTATATCGCTTGTTCGAATCAAATTCATTTCCTCAGTTTTTCACAGAAACATACGAAACTAACAAAATTCATCTACGCTTTTCATCGCAATATGAATTGAAATACACAAAGCCAACCTTCATTTATCAATTGGTGTGGTTGCTAACAAACCGTGATATACGACGGATATATGAAAATATAGCATTTACTTGGCTACAGGAAAGGACTTTGAAGTTCGAATGGAGCTTTACACAACCGATTACATTGACAGCTCGGGTAAAGGAGAAGAATAACACGTGTACAGTATTACAAATTATTAATGTGAAAAATAAAGATATTCCATACGAACATATTTCGATTTCACATCCAGAAATACACGATCAAGAGAAATCCAATGAGGCAAAGAAATACACTTATCGTTCTATAAATAAACAGGGTGATGACGAGGGCTTTATATTAGATGAACAATTAGATGGTTCTACAGAAAACTTTGATCTCGTGCAAATGAATCAGTTAAAACATGAATATACATTAGTTCCTAGGATTGAACGTATTAAAGGTAGTTCTTCCAAGCAAAGAAAGATGGAAGATGAAAACACAAAGAAATACTACATTGATCATGATTCTATTCGATCTACCGCGGATAGTGGTGGTCAACAACTTGTACGAGGATTAGAGCATCAGATGCTACATGAAATTCAGGCACAAGGAGAGCTGCAAGATTTTATTAATGTTCTAAAAGTACTTGAACAATATCCCCTAATAGAAACAATACATGTAATTATGGATGTGTTGCCTGATGGTCAAGGTGAACGTAGTTTTACAAAATTGAGTGATCATGTCACAAAGAGACGTTATGTAATTGCTCAAATATATTTGGGGAATGGAAAACAATTCAACATTATAGAAATTGAACGGGAAAGTCGTTCCCTGTCAATGTTAATTATATCATCATCTATAACTCGTGAATGGAGACCTATTTTAAATCGATTGCTCATAAATCTTGTGAATGATAGTGGGACTTGGACGAGTAAGTCTTTGAGAAACATTGAAAGTCAAGGTATTACAGTGGTGAAAGCTAAACACAGTTATAAAGGGGTTCAGCATAGGTCTCAATTATTATTGAGTAAATTAGTGTGAGAAAGTTATATCCCTAATATTTTTCTTATGAATAAAACTTGTTGATAGCATTATCTTATTAAATTTTCTATTTAGGTGTCTTAATTAAACTAAATGTGTGTTCCTTAAATAAGAGAAAAGCATCACTTACTATGCATAGTGGAGTTTAGTTGAAGATGGTACTGAAAGGTAAAACACTCTCTTTCAAGAGTTCTATCTACTGGTATTAGTTTAAATAAATCCTATTTTTCTTATCTAAGTCTACAAAGAAGGGCAACAGTAATATAAATATTCCACAAAACCATTATGCTGTCATAAAGCGAAAGGTTTCCGCTTTAAGATATTGGTTTCCTATTGCAGTAAAGACAATACTTTCCTTCAATTTGGTTCATTAACGCCCAAATATCTTTTGACTGTACCCATTTACTTGCTATTATATATTTTTCAAAAAAAAACTATTATGTAAAAAAATGTAGTATTTGTTCATAAGACGGATTAAAAATTCCATTTTTTTGTTGCTATTTCAACTATTTTGTAACATTATGATAGTTATATGAACTGTTTAGTATTATGGGGGAGATCTAATTGTTTACAGTAGAAACATTGAAAAATATTTTTATTGGTGATTTAGCAGATTTTTTTAAGGAGAAAGAAGTTAAAGGAAGGTCCGTAAGGACACAAGCTGATCCTTTAGGAGATAGATATGAAAAGTTCTTAACAGTTATAACAGAAGAAATAAGTAGTCCTAATGGTGCATTTATAGAACAAGAAATTAGCGATTTTTTATTTGAAAAACTATTTTATGATAATAATAATTATGAATTTATACTTAAATTAAGCAACTGTTTTGCTACAAATATGACTAAACAATCAGACGCACAAAAATACTTACAATCTAATTCATCTTTAAAGTTTAACGAGACTTTAACCACAGTGATAAATTTTTCTAGCAAGTATGAATTATGCACTACAAGATTGGAATGTAAATCTGATAAAGTAATTGCAATTCACTTGTTAGTGAGGTTAGGAACCGTAAAAGAGAATCTGGGGGATATAAACTTCTTCACGGGAATAACTATTGATCTAGAGAATAACTTAGTAGTTATAAGAATGCCATTCCGACAGCTTGAATTATTTGAAAAAGAACCTCTAGTATTACTGAAGGAAATAAAAGATATGTTATCTGGATATGGGGCAGCTGGAAATGACTTTAAACCAATAAAGTTAAAAGTTAGTTCTTTAGATGAAGATACTGCCAGTAGGGTCATATTTAAGTTGTATCAGGAATTAAGTTCAGAAGCAGAGGCATTGTTAAATTCTAGAATATTAGAAGGAACTGAAGAGAAAATTAAAAAATTCTTAAATACAATGGGAATAAGTGTAGTAAAAGATGAGTATTTAGAGCAAATTAAAGCTGTGATTTATCAAGATATAGCTAAGTCTATCAATCCTTCCCTTTTTAAAAAAGGATGGATATTTAGATTTGACTTCCGGGAAGGCGATCATACGAGAGCTACCTCAAAACATGAAGAAAGAGGTCCAATATATAGTTCCAAAACTTACTGGCAGCTAAAAGAATTAATTTATGGCGAAGAAACTATGCATGAAGCTGGTTTTCATTGGAAAATACCAGGAACTACTGAGTTTGTAGATGTGAAAATAATTGCAAGAAATGATACAATAATCGTACATTATTATTATAAAATGCGTAATGCTCGAAAGGAGAAGGATGAGTTTGTTATACGAAAGATTGCGGAGCACATATCGTGAAACAACAATGCATAACTTCTTCCCAGCGTATTTATTAGATAATTTTTACAAATACGTTTCTCAACAAAATCATCGTAATAGGAAATATCTAAGCCCTTACAAGTTTGCAAATGAGAATAGTATACCAGTAAATGACTCAATAAAGTTTTTCTTATTTTTGACAGGAGAAGATAAACCTTTAGATATTGTTTATTTTTTTGAGTGTTCTAGTATGTTATGTGGGCATAGAAACTTCTTCACCAAAGACGAGTTTGTAGATTTAAATAATATCAGCTCTAGTAGCTTTATCTGCGAAGAATGTGAGAAACCTTATGAGTATCATGATATAAAGTCTTTTATAAAAGTTTATTTTATTGTAAATAATAATTATCCTGAACAAAGTTACGATCCAAATTCAACATATAGTACATTGGAGGAGATGATGCCTTATTTAAAGGAAATGTCCCCTTCATCAATGACCGGAAATAATACAAACAAAGATGAAGGGGACGATATTGCTGTAGGTTTAGATGTATTATCTGAATTAAATAAAACTTCTACTGGAACTATTATTTCACAGTCTTTTGAAGAAACGATGTTTTATATTAACGGCTTTATAAAAAAATAATGGTGGAAATAAAAAATGAATTCAGAAGAAGTAAAACTAAAATTACAAGAGCTTTATAAAATTATCCAAATTGATATGATTGCCTCTTCAAGTACAGGTAATAATCTCAGAAATAAGGCAAGATATACAAAAATAACAACAATAGCTCTGTCAGCACTCATAACTATCGTACTTGGATTAACGTTTCTAAATGAATTAGGTAAATGGATTGCCATTATTTTTAGTGGAATATTAACGGCAGTAAATAGCTGGGATGCATATACTGGTTACGATAAGAGAGTACAACAGGAAATATTTTCAACAAATTCATTGAAAAATTTATATAAGGATATACATTTATATTTAACTGGGAATGACTCACCCGCAGAAAGTTATTATATTGAGTTTAAAAGACGATATGACGAGATACAAGAACAATACATAACAGAAAGAAAGAATTCAACCGACGAATCAAAAAACACAGATGACTCAGCTAACGGAAATTAAGAATTTTTGATAGTTTGTTAGATTATTAGATTATAATACTGGTAAAATACCTTTACCTCTACTTAGCATTTGATTATTATAAAAATACAAGTAAAAATAAAAATGGGGAGTCTCCAAGAATTCTATAGAATTGTACTTTGTACAACCTGTAGTCTTTTCGAGGGCTTTTTTTATTAAATAAGGAGGGGGTTTCATGAACAGTTTAGCTGCAAAGAATAAGGTAGGACTTAGGAGGATTCCCTTTTATTTAAGGATTATATACTTATATGTATGTATTTAGTTATTCCTGAGTCTGTCTAAGCAGCATGGAAAAAAGCAGGTATTACAAGCCAATGATTTTTTTGGTAATCATTTTATAAGGGGTTAGACGTTTTCTTTATTATCATATTTAAGGTTAAAAAGGATTAACGCTTGTGTTGGTTTTTTTATAAGGTAATTGCTTATGTAACTATAGGGGCAGTTTAGATCAATAAGGAAATGCAAAATTTGAATCAAAAATAAATAATAAATAAAGAGGTTATTGACAAGAAAAATTATAAGTATTATTATTATCTCATATTCGAGATAATGCAAATCGAGATAATATAATTTGAGATTTTTGAGGAGGTGAACTTAATGGAGGGGAAATGCAATAATTTGCCTTTTCTGATATTAATGCAAACATCTAAAGCCATTCACGATCGAATAAAGGAAGAAATGACAAAAAACAAGCTTGGTATCACGGAATTTTCTGTTTTAGAGGTACTTTATCAAAAAGGGAAACAAACAATTCAACAAATTGGAAATTGCATATTGGTCTCAAGTGGTTCGATGACCTATGTTATAGATAAGCTAGAACAAAGAGGTTTATTATGCAGAAATGCCTGTCCAGATGACCGCCGGGTGGTACATGTGACATTAACGGATGATGGAAATGAATTGATGAATGATATCATGCCGAAATATCATGAGTTTGTTAATCAAATGTTTGAAACATTAGATTCTGATGAGGCAGAGACACTGGTGCAGCTTTTGAAAAAAGTAAGGAATAAAGTTTAAACTTTGAATTTTTTTTAATAAAATATCTCGAAATCGAGATAAACAACATTTAGGAGGATTTTAAGATGATAAATATTGGTTTATTAATCATTCGTTTGGTAGTTGGTTTGCTTTTCGTGGGTCACGGATCTCAAAAATTATTTGGTTGGTTCGGTGGTTATGGATTGAAAGGAACCGGTGGATGGTTTGAATCTATTGGCATGAAACCAGGGGTAACCATGGCTCTTTTCGCAGGATTAGCAGAACTTATTGGAGGACTATTATTTGCTTTAGGACTCTTGACACCACTAGCAGGAATCTTAATTGCTGGAACAATGTTAATGGCGATCATTAAGGTTCATGCGCCGAATGGATTATGGTCAACAGCTAACGGATATGAATACAACTTAACTTTGCTTGCAGTAGCTATTGGTATAGCTATGATCGGTCCTGGTAAATATGCTTTAGATGCATTTTTATTCTAAAATATCTCGAATCTAGGGATATCAAATAAATAATTAAATTTTGGAGGAACAGAAAATGTTGTTAAAGAACGAAATCGGAGCACTCATTTTACGAATAACATTAGGGGCATTATTTCTAATTCACGGAATTGTAAAGTTTCAAGGTGGAATTGAAAATATTGTCGGTTGGTTTGAAAGTATTGGATTACCAGGATTTATGGCATATGGAGTTGCATTGATTGAAATCATTGGCGGTGTAGCATTAATCATTGGATTGGCAACTAGACCCGTATCTGCTTTGTTTGCATTACTAATGATTGGTGCAACACTAAAAGTTAAACTTTCTGTTGGTTTATTGGGAAATGGTCAAATGGCTGGATATGAGTTAGATTTGGCATTCTTAGCAATAACAGTTTATCTTGCAATCAATGGAAGTAAGTTATTTTCAGTTAGGCAATTGATTTTACAAATAGATTCTAAAGAGTTAAAAAGGGCTGCTTAACACGTTAGATTAACCTGATGGAGATAATGATGAACGATATCATGCTGAAAAATCATGAGTTTGTTGGATTGATTCATTAAAATATAATGAGGCAGAGACATTGGTACAGCTTTTAAAAAAAGAAAAAAATAAAGTTTAAATGTACATTTTTTTTAAAAAATATCTCGAAATCGAGATAAAAATTTCTAGGAGGATTTTAAGATGATAAATATTGGTTTATTAATTATTCGGTTGGTAGTTGGTTTACTTTTTGTAGGTCACGGTGCACAAAAATTATTTGGTTGGTTCGGAGGTTATGGTTTAAAAGGTACAGGAGGCTGGTTTGAATCCATTGGGATGAAACCAGGAGTAACGATGGCTCTTTTCGCAGGGTTAGCAGAACTTATAGGGGGACTTTTGTTTGCTTTAGGACTCTTAACACCACTAGCAGGAATTTTGATTGCAGGGACTATGTTAATGGCGATCATTAAGGTTCATGCACAGAATGGATTATGGTCAACAGCTAATGGATATGAATACAACTTAACTTTGCTTTCAGTAGCTATTGGTATTGCTTTAATTGGTCCTGGTCAATATGCTTTAGATGCATTTTTATTCTAATAAATATGGTCTTTTACGAGAGCTTTTAACCGTTAAGACCCTAAAATAAATCTTGGAGGGATATATAATGAACTATCTAAAAGGAATACACCATGTAACAGCTATTACAAGTAGTGCAGAAAAGAACTATGAATTTTTTACCTATGTTTTAGGTATGCGTTTAGTAAAAAAAACGGTAAATCAAGATGATATTCAAACCTATCATTTATTCTTTGCAGATGATAAGGGCAGCGCAGGCACAGATATGACCTTTTTCGACTTCCCCGGCATTCCGAAAGGCGTACATGGTACTAACGAGATTTCAAAGACTTCTTTCCGTGTACCCAGTGATCAAGCATTAAACTATTGGGTAAAACGTTTTGATCGTTTAGAAGTCAAACATACCGGAATTAAAGAGCAATTTGGCAAGAAAAGCCTCTCTTTCAATGATTTTGACGATCAGCAATATCAATTGATTTCAGATGAATTCAATAAAGGGGTGGAATCTGGCGCACCATGGCAAAAAGGTCCAATTCCGCTGGAATATGCAATTACTGGTTTAGGACCTATTTTTATCCGTATTGCGAACTTTGGTTACTTTAAAGAAATGATGGAAAAAGTCCTATTATTTAAAGAGACAGATAAAGAAGGTGCATTCCATTTATTTGAAGTGGGGGAAGGCGGGAATGGTGCCTCAGTCATTGTAGAATATAATGCCGTTCTTCCTGAATCTCAACAAGGTTTTGGGACTGTTCACCATGCAGCATTCCGTGTAGAGGATCGCTCTGTTTTAGAAGAATGGATTGAACGGATGAGTAGTTTTGGATTCCATACATCCGGTTATGTAAATCGTCACTTTTTTGAGTCATTATACGCAAGAGTGGCACCGCAAATTTTATTTGAGTTCGCTACAGATGGTCCTGGTTTTATGGGAGACGAACCATATGAAACACTGGGGGAAAAATTATCTTTACCTCCATTCTTAGAGCCTAAACGTGCAGAAATAGAAAAATTAGTTCGCCCAATTGATACAGTGAGAAGTACAAAAGAATTCATCAAAGAATAACAGGGGAAAAATTAAACGTAACAGATATTTACGAACTTTTTGGTAACATTCTTTATCAAATAGAACCAATACGAGTTATCTATTCTGTGGTTTACAGATAACAATGAATAATTCGATATGAAGATTTTCAAAATAAGATTGTTTCAAACATATCTAGGAGGAAATTTAATGAAAATTACTGCAGCCGTAACTCACGAGAAAGATACAGAATTTCAAATTGAAAATGTTGAGCTAGACGATCAGCCTAAAGTTGGTGAGGTACTCGTTCAGCTAGTAGCAACTGGAATTTGCCATACAGATATTTCTGCGTCTAAACAAAATTTAGGAAACCCTCTTCCAGCGGTATTGGGTCATGAAGGTGCTGGAATCATCAAACAAGTAGGTGAAGGCGTAAAAAATGTTCAGGTAGGCGATCATGTGGTCATGTCTTATTCTTCCTGCGGTCGCTGTGAAAATTGTCTTACCGGACATTTATATGCATGTGAAAGAATGGCTGAATTGAATTTCGAGGGTGCAATGGAGGATGGAACATATCGTCTTCATCAAAACGGACAGCATCTTGCCCATTTCTTTGGTCAATCATCCTTTGGTACTTATGCTATTGTGAACGAACGAAATCTGGTGAAGGTTGACAAAGATGTAGATTTACGTTTGCTTGCCCCTCTTGGATGCGGCATTCAGACTGGTGCAGGAGCGGTACTTAATACCTTTCAGGTACCTGCAGGTTCAAGTATCGTTATTTTTGGAAGTGGAACAGTTGGTATGAGCGCGTTGATGGCAGCGAAGGTTGCGGGTTGCACCACACGAATCATTGTTGATATACACAATAATCGCCTAGAATTGGGTAAAGAATTAGGTGCCACCCATGTGATCAATTCCAAGGAAGTAAACGCCATTGAAGAAATAAAAAACATTACAAAAACAGGTGTTGATTTTGCCATCGAAACAACTGGCGTACCAGCGGTTCTCCGTCAGGCTGTTGAATCCGTTACCTTTATGGGAAAAGTGGGAATTATCGGAGCACCTAAGGCTAATACCGATGTGCACCTTGATGTTAACGACATGATTATGTCCGCCAAATCGGTTTCTGGCATCTTGCAAGGAAGCAGTATACCACAAGTGTTCATTCCTAAATTAATCGAACTGTATAAACAAGGGCAATTTCCTTTTGATAAACTTTTCAATTTTTACTCATTTAATGAGATTAATCAAGCGGTATCCGATTCAGGTAGCGGAAAAACACTTAAGCCGATTTTGACATTTTAAGAACTATTTTGCATAAAACTTTGAAAACTAGATATTTTAATTCAATATATAGGGAGAAAATTAACAATGACAAATACACAACAAACAATGACAGATGAACAACGAAAGTCAATTGCGCTTGAATACTTTAAACTAATGGATCAGGGCAATCCTGCCTTTATTGAATTATTTGCCGAGGATGCCCAGTTTTATTTCCCGAAGATGGGAATGGCAACTGGAATGGAGGAAATTAAAAAACTTCTTTTTGAGAGTGGTAGTGGTCCAAAACTTAAATCCATCACCCACGACTATGCTTATTTTAACTATATATTTCAAGGAGACACGGTTGTCGTAGAGGGTACAAGTTCAGGTGTTACTGCCAATGGAAAAGAGTGGCGCGCCGGAGTCACCCATGCAGGACGCTTTTGTAATGTATTTGAAATAAGGGATTTCAAGATAAATCGACTTTTCATTTATCTAGACCCAGACTATGAAAATTAATACTTAAATCCATGTGATAAATAAAAAATTTAAAATAAGGAAATAATAGAGAAGGTGTAAATATGGGTTTTTTATCCAGGTTATTTGGAACTTCATCAGAAAAGGAGATTGAAACAATGTCAAATGTAAAATTAGCAGTCATCTATTACAGCATGGGTGGAACTAACTATCAATTATCAAAATGGGCAGAAGAAGGTGCAAAAGAAGCAGGTGCGGAAGTAAAAGTTTTAAAAGTACCTGAATTAGCTCCACAATCAGCAATTGAAGGAAATCCAGTCTGGAAATCTCATGTTGAAGCAACAAAAGATGTTCCAGAGGTAAAATTAGATGATCTTGAATGGGCAGATGCGATTATTTTCAGCGTTCCAACCCGATTTGGTAATATGCCAGCACAAATGAAGCAATTTTTAGATACTACAGGTGGTCTTTGGTTTAACGGAAAACTTGCTAATAAGGTAGTAAGTGCGATGACTTCAGCTCAAAACCCTCACGGTGGTCAAGAACAAACAATTTTATCACTATATACATCAATGTATCACTGGGGTGCAATTGTTGCTGCTCCTGGTTATACTGATCCGGTTACATTTGGAGCGGGTGGAAATCCATATGGAACAAGTGTTACTGTAGGTCAGGATGGAAAAATGATTGAAGACGTTCAAGCAGCTGTAAAACATCAAGCCAAACGGACTGTTACAGTTGCGGAGTGGGTAAAAAAAGCGAATCAATAATAAATAAATGAGTCAATAGGACATTTTTCTATTGACTCATTTATTCACTTGAAAATACATAGACATCTATGTATAATAGAAAACATGATAAAATATGACGCAGCATCAAAAGTTGGTAAGATTAGAGACGCAGTAAACAATTTGATTTTGTCGGAGCTTAACAAACACGGAGTAGATGGTATCGCCCCATCTCATGGGGATATTTTAGTGCGCCTTTACGGAAAAAATGGCTTATCCGTGAAGGAACTGGCTGAAAAAATTCATCGCACTCAACCGACAGTAACAGTTTTAATTGATAAGTTACAGAAACTAGGGTTTGTAGAGAGAAATAAGAGTAAGGAGGACAGTAGAATTACTTTAATCAATCTTACGGAAAAGGGAACCCAGTTGGAACCGATATTTCGTGAAATCTCGGAAAAACTAAACACTGTTATTTACGGGGGGTTAACGCACACCGAAAAAGAACAGTTGGAACATTTGTTAGAAAAAATCTTAGAAAGATTTTAATTTATTTTGATAAATAGATAGATGTCTATATAATTGAGATTTATCGATTAGAAAGTGGGAAAAGAAAAATGAAAGGAGAGGTAAAATGATTCGATTTGAACAAGTATCGAAACAATTCCCTAGTGGAACCTTTGCCGTAAAGTCATTAGATTTTGAAATAAAGAAAGGCGAATTTTTAGTATTAATCGGACCTAGTGGGTCTGGTAAGACAACCACATTAAAAATGATTAATCGCCTCATCGAATTATCAAAAGGTTGGGTTTGGATTAATGGGAAGAAAATAAGCGACTATGATATCAATGAACTTCGTTGGAATATTGGGTATGTTCTTCAGCAAATTGCGCTTTTCCCACATATGACAATTGCTGAAAACATTGCAGTTGTACCAGAATTAAAAAGTTGGAGCAAAGAAAAGGTTGCAGCTCGTGTGGATGAATTGCTTAAAATGGTAGGTCTTGATCCAAAAGAATATCGAAATCGAAAACCTAGTGAACTTTCGGGCGGACAACAGCAACGAGTAGGTGTAATAAGAGCTTTAGCTGCGGACCCTGAAATCATCTTGATGGACGAACCCTTTAGCGCGCTTGATCCATTTAGCCGGGAAAAATTGCAAGACGATATGCTTAAAATTCAACGGAAACTGAAAAAAACCATAGTTTTTGTTACTCATGATATGCAAGAAGCTCTGAAGCTCGGAGATCGTATTTGTCTGATGAAAGATGGAGAGATTGTTCAAGTTGGGAGCCCGCACGAACTCTTAACCTATCCTGCCAATGATTTTGTACGTGAATTTGTTGGCAACCGGAAATTATCTATTCATTTGGAGGAACTTATCACACCCATTACAGATGAACATGTATTATTGTCCGACACAAAAACCATTTCCTTTTCAACTCCAGTAGATGAGGTATTAGAACAACTAGCATTGTTCGAACACATTACTGTTGAAGAAAATGGAGAAGCAATCGGGAATATCAGCCGACAAAATGCAATGAAGGTGATGTCACGATATTTGAGAGAGGGGGGGCAAATTCATGAATAATTTGATAAGTGTTATGACAGATCGGAAATCTCAGCTTTTGAACGCTCTTTTGCAACATATCGAAATATCGTTAATCGCGCTTTTTTTCTCATTGATTATTGCGATACCACTAGGTATTTATTTGACACGAAAACAAAGAATTGCGGAATATATCATCGGCATTACAGGAGTGCTACAAACCATTCCTTCTTTAGCTTTATTAGGTCTTTTGATTCCGCTTTTCGGAATAGGAACCGTCCCTGCTGTGATTGCGTTAATCGCTTATGCATTGCTTCCCCTGTTACGCAATACCTATACCGGAATTAAAGAGGTAGAGCCCTCCTTACTAGAAGCAGCAAGCGCCATGGGAATGAACAGAAGAAAAAGACTATTAAAAGTTGAGCTTCCTTTAGCCATGCCTGTCATCATGGCAGGTATCCGAACAGCTACAATTTTTATTATTGGAACTGCCACAATTGCTTCACTAATCGGAGCAGGTGGATTAGGGGACATTATTTTACTTGGAATATCCCGAAATGATTATTCACTTATTGTTCTAGGAGCTGTGCCAACCGCACTTTTAGCAATTATTTTTGATCTACTACTCCGAAGACTAGAAACGATTTCCTTTAGAAAAATAATGGTCACCTCTGGTGCTTTTGCGCTTGTTATCGTTCTAATCGTGGGCTCTATGGTTAGTCCGGCACTTTTTCCAAAAGAGAAAAAGACGATTACAATCGCTGGCAAGTTCGGTCCGGAGCCGGAAATTTTGGACAATATGTATAAATTACTGATCGAAGAAAATACAGATTTGAAAGTGAAGTTGAGAACAGGGTTAGGTGATACGACTTTTGTTTTTAATGCCTTAAAGTCAAAGGATGTTGATATTTATCCTGAATTTTCTGGAACAGCGATTGTCAATTTCCTTAAAGAGAACCCTGTAAGTACAAATAGTAGAGAAGTGTATGCACAAGCAAAAGAAGGCATGGCAAAAAAATATAACATGGTATTGCTATCTCCAATGAAATTTAACGACACCTATGCTATAGCAGTCCCAGAAGATTTTGCAAAAAAATATAACCTGAAAAAGATTTCCGACCTCGTAAAAGTAGAGCAGTATGTAACAGCTGGTTTTGATCCTGAGTTTGCCGATATACAAGATGGATATCCAGGCTTGGCAAAGACATATGGATTGAATTTTAAAATTGTTACAATGGACCCGTCTGTAAGGTATCATGCCATTCAAACAGGTAAAGTAAATCTGATGAATGCCTATTCAACGGATGGTGAACTGCAAAAATATCACTTGGTTGTTCTTGAAGATGATAAACATTTCTTCCCGCCATATCAAGGATCTCCTTTATTACGGCAAGAAACCATCGATAAATACCCAGAGATTGTACCAGCATTGAACAAACTTGCCGGAAAGATTACCGACAGCCAGATGCAAAAAATGAACTATGAAGTTGGTGTAAAAGGAAAGAAAGCTGAAGATGTAGCAAAAAACTTCTTAATAAAGGAAGGTCTTATTAATAAGTAACGATAAGGAGGACTTTAAATGAAAGCAGTTGTCTTGGAAAAACCCTGTACGGCAAGTGAATTGGCTGTACAGGAAGTTCCCATTCCCAAGGTGAAGACGGGGTGGGTGTTGATAAAAATTAAGGCGTTTGGTATCAATCGGTCGGAAATTTTTACACGGCAGGGAGATTCACCATCAGTAAAACTCCCCCGAATAATTGGGATTGAATGCGCAGGAGAAATTGAAGATCCATCAGATAGTTCTTTTCAAAAAGGTCAACGGGTTGTATCCCTAATGGGTGGGCTTGGGCGAGAATTTGATGGGAGTTATGCGGAATACGCCCTTATTCCTTCCTCTCAGGTTTATCCGATTAACAACGATATGGACTGGGTAGAACTTGCTGCTATTCCTGAAATGTATTACACAGCATATGCTTCCCTTTTTGATACATTACGGCTGAAGAAAGGAGAAACCCTTCTGATCCGTGGAGGAAGCAGCTCTGTTGGTCTAGCTGCGCTGCAACTTGCTAAAAGTGTCGGTGCCACTGTGGTTTCGACTACCCGGAATAAAAACAAGTTGGAGTTTTTAAAGCAATATGGTGCTGATTTTGTTTTGCTAGATGATGAAAGTTTATCAGAAAAACTTTTCTCACTTTTTCCAAACGGCGTGAACAAAGTTTTAGAACTAGTAGGTACGGTCACGTTAAAAAGTTCGCTGAAATTACTTTCAGAACATGGAATCTTATGTATGACTGGTATATTAGGCGGTGAATGGGTGCTGGATAATTTTGAGCCTATGATGGATATTCCTTCTGGTACCTATTTTACTCAGTTTGATAGCGGAGTAAATTTTAAAGAACAATTATTGGGTGAACTTTTTAACCATATCGAACTGCATAAAATTAATGTTCCAATTGCAAAAGTATTCCCTCTTGATGAAATCGATAAGGCGCATCTCATGATGGAATGCAATGTGGCAAATGGGAAAATTGTCGTTGTAAATTCTTAGTAGATGATAAATTTACCCAAATACACAAATGTTATTTTAGTTATACTAATAAATTTTTTTGATATACGACATACAAAAATATGGAATGATAAGGGAGTAGATACAAAATGAAATTTGACGCTAATAAAACAGCTTTACTAATTGTTGATCTACAAAATGATAATTTAATGAAAGGCGGAAAATTCGAAGATTCGGGTGCTGTAGAACATGCTAAGAAACAAAATGTTGTTGAAAATATTAAAGCTATTGCAGATAAAGCAAGAGAGGTAGGAATCCCTGTTTTCCAGAACCTGTTTGTCGTTGAAAAGGGAGCAAAAGGTATAGGTAATAGAGCTCCAATATTTAGAGCCATAGCGGAAACAGGAAGTATCGTTAGAGGAACTTGGGGAGCTGCATCAGTTGAAGGAGTAAAGCCTAAAGAAGGAGATTTCGTAATTGAAAAGTCTACGATGAGTGCCTTTAATGGTACTCAATTAGATACCTTATTAAGAGGATTAGGCATTGAAACAATTATCGTTACAGGAGTATGGACGAACATGGCTGTCGAGCATACCTGTAGGGATGGCGCAGATCATGGATATAATGTGGTCATTGCAACGGATGGAACATCAACTATTAGTGAAGAATGGCAAGAAGCAGCATTAAACTATGCTATGAACAATATAGCGACAAAAATGACAACAGCAGAGATAGTTAGCAATATGTAATAAATTAAATTTATTAAACTGATACTTCAGACGGGATTAAAGATTCCAGGAGTGTACAGACCTGCTCAAGAATAGAGGGCTGATATTGGATTGGAAGCTTCCAAAGTATAAAAAGTGAGATAAAGAAGAACTGAGAAACAACTATCAGGTGCTATCCGCCATAGAACCCTCGCACCAGAACGTTTGATTAAAGGAGGAAACCATTATGAGTACACAGACCATCACTTACGATTTAGGGACACTGCCAGAAGGAGCAGTGCTGCAGTCTGTGACCGCCACACCGGTTACTATAGAAGGGAAACAAGCTCTTCGTGTTACTTTGACAGATGAAGTTTCAAAAGGTGTACCTGATGTTGATTTCGTCGATATGCCAACATTTTTAATGATACCTGCAGTTTTTAAGAATGGAACGATTTCAGTAAATGTGTACAGCAGGTTGAGGGATGATGCACCGGATCATGCACGTGGGTTCGCAGGATTGTCGTACCGAATCGGCGATGATTCTTTCGAAGCAGCCTATGTTCGTCCTTTAAACGGATTGAAAGTAAATCCTGAACCTCCTCGTGATAAACGTGCCGTTCAGTATTTTGCATACCCCGATTGGCGTTTCGAACGTTTAAGACAGGAATACCCAGATGGTCGATTTGAAGCAGGGGCGAATATCGGTCCTTCCGAATGGATTAATTTAAAGCTGGAAATTGATGAGACTCGTCTTACAGTCTTTGTCGATGGAAATGAACGTCTTACTTTAGATAAAACAATGGCGGAAGTAACAACAGGCAATATCGGTCTGTTTGTAGACATCGGCACCGAGGCTTTCTTTTCCAATCTTCAAGTTACACATCGTTGACGCACAATATCACGGCGTGGCAAAAAATTTCATTAATGAATTTCTAATTAATCATCGGATTTGACTTTATTATATAAGGAGAGAAAATCATGGAATACAAAAGATTTGGTTCAAAAGTGGTGATACGCCTTGATGCTGGTGATGAAATTATCGCCTCGATAACTGATGTATGTGTTAAAGAGGATATAAGCTCAGGCATTATTCAGGGAATTGGTGCAACTGAAGAGTTGAGGACCCGTATTTATGACAAGGCTTCGGATACATTTGTGTTTAAAGATTTGACGGGTTCTAGGGAAATAACCTCACTTACAGGCAACATCACCATGACAGCAGAAGACGAACTGTTTATCCACACTCATATCACTACTGCCGACAAAGAGATGAACATTACTGGCGGACATCTAATGTCTTGCATCGTTTCTGTAACAAGTGAAATTTTCCTTGATATTCTTGATGGCACAGTCAATCGTTATCCCTCAGAAGGGGGTTTATTTGGACGTTTAAAACTATAATTTATTGAGGTGTTAAAACATGGACGTTAATAAAAATTACTTTACAACTTCTGATGGGGTAAAACTTTTTTACCGCATTTCCGGTACTGGCAACCCACTGGTCATCCTGAGTGGGTATACTCAGGATACAACAGGTTTTTCAAAGAATTATGAGGAGTTGGGGAAGCACTTCACCGTATACACATTTGATTATCGTGCACACGGTCTTTCAGATACTCCAGAGTATGGCTATCATATAGAACGATTGGCTAAAGATTTCTATGAGTTTATGGAGCATGTGGAACTGGATAAGACTTTTCTCTTAGCTCACTCAATGGGAAATGCTGTCGCATGGTGCTATTTTTCAATCTTTGGACAGGATAAAATAATGAAGTATATTCTTGAAGATGAAGCACCTTGTCTAATTGTTGACCCGACTTGGTCAGAAGAAGAAAAAGAAATGTACACAGGGATATTCCAAAAGAAGGATATTTGGGAGCCTCTCATCCCATTGAGTAGTGTGACTGAACAGGAACAGCCTGAGCCAACGCTAAGAGACAAAATGCTCACACGCCTGCTACGGGATCATTTAGCCAGGGATTGGCGAGATATTATACCAACCATAAAGATTCCTACTATGATACTAATGGGAGGGGCAAGTCATTTCGCTTCACCATTACTCTGGAATTGGTTACAAGACAATATTAAAGGTTCTGAGCTGCAAGTAATTACAGCTGAAGAAAACGGTACACATGGAATGCATTCTGCCAATCCAGAAAAATTTAATAAATTAGTTGTAGATTTTCTTTTAAGTTAATTCTTACTTAATCTATAGGGTGGAAAACCGGGCTGTCGTTATGGCAGCTTTTAATTATTTTCTAATTGGAAAGCTAGATAAGGGAATACAAAGCAATTGTAAAATAGTTACTGTTAATTAGTTAAAGATTTAAAGACAGTTAAAAGGCAATCCTCATAATGCGAGGATTGCCTTTTAGTAATTACTTTCAAGTATGATTAAGTGATATTAAATTCTAAATCCAGTTGTATATTGTTTTGGTATATAAGTCTCTTTTTTAAGTATAGTAGCAGCTTCTAGTGCCCAATGAGGGTTTCTTAACATCCCTCTTCCGATAGCTACAAGATCGGCATCTTCATTTCCAATAACAGAGTTTGCTAAAATAGGTTCATCCAATCTTCCAACTGCAATCACTGGAACATTAAGGGCATTTTTTATATCCCTTGCAAGTGAAACCTGATAAGCAGCATGTGTACCAGGTCTTCCTGAAGCAGATATAGGACCTTCTCCTCCAGAAGAGAGATGAAACATATCTACGCCTGCCTGTTGATATTTTTTAGCAAATTCTATACTTTCTTTTATACCGTATCCACCTTCTACATATTCCTTCGCGGATATACGCATTATTAATGGCATATCTTCTGGCATTTCGTCTTTAGCAGCTTCAATAATTTCCCGACCAAACATAGTTAGTTCCTTTCCATATTCATCTTCTCTCTTATTGGTTAAAGGAGAATGGAACTGATGAATTAAATATCCGTGTGCACCATGGATTTCAATTGCGTCAAATCCTGCTTTTACTGCAAGCTGTACTGCCTTACGAAATTTTTCTACCATTTCTTTTACTTCAACAGTTGAAAGAGCTCTAGGTGTTTTTGAATTTTCATCAAATGGAATAGCAGAAGGAGCAACAGGTTCTTCAGCATCTTCTGCTTTACGTCCAGCGTGAGCAATCTGGATACCTACTTTGGCTCCATATTGATGACAAGCTTCAACAATTCGTGCTAAAGGAGGAACTTGTTCGTCTGACCATAATCCTAAGTCAAAGTCTGTAATTCGCCCATCAGGTTCTACATCTGTCATCTCAACGATAATAAAACCAGCCCCACCGATTGCTCGATTTACATAGTGTAAGTAATGCCAATCAGTTGCAACTCCATCTTTCTTTTCCACTGAATATTGGCACATTGGAGGCATAACTATACGGTTTTTTACTTCCAATCCTTTTAATTTAAAGGGACTAAATAAATGTTTCATCATAAAAACTCCTTTTTAAATAATTTTATTTAAATTACCCACGATACTAGGGGAAATACTAATTATTACTTAATAACTAAATAATCTGTCTATCTTTTTGGGTTACTTTACCCCTATGAGGTAGCATTTTTGTTTGATTTTACATGCTGTGCATATAATAGGACCGTAATTATTGTCCCCAAAAAAAGGTTATAAAAACTTGTTTCTAGCTGTCCAATGGTTTTCCGGAGTTCATCATAAATGTTCCCGCAAAGCTAAGTTTTGCACTTGCTAAGAACCCTAGTAGATATGAAAAGTAACTCATTAGATAAATCCTTCTAAGTATCTATATTTAAATATCTGGAATAATCGATGTAAGGCATATTTTAAAACAGAAATCAACTGGCTTAAATTTCTGTTTTAAAATATTCAGCAAACTGACGAATAACTTCTTCGTTCCTTCTATAATAAGTCCATTGACCATAACGAACTGATTCAAGTAGACCAGCTTTCTGCATTATATTTAAGTAGTGAGAGACCGTAGATTGAGAAGTTTTAGCCTTTTCTTGTATATCTCCTACACATACTCCGCCTTTATAGCTTACCTCCTTTGGCAGGTGAGCGCCTTGTTTAGGGAAATGCTTCTCTGGCTCTTTCAACCACTGTAAAATGTTAAGTCGAGTTTCGTTTGATAATGCCTTAAAGATATCAATTGGTTCCATGTATCATATTATATATCGGTTTTTTTCGATATGTCAATTTAGGGGATTTAAGATTATGCCTATTATTCAGCTTTGTTACTGAAAAGAGTATGTGAAGCGATGTACTTAAACTATAGGGGGCTTTAGTTGAAGAAGGAGTTAGAAATAATTAAACTTTCTTATAAAAAAATCTAACCGAGTTATTAAAAGGAAATCCACTTTGACCAATCTTTGTTCAAAACGAATGGGTTTCTTCTATATATATAATCAATGTTTTCCACATCCTTTTGATCAAACTTTATTCCAAACCAACATCGATGTTACCGCAAATCATAAACGGTAAATAGCACGAGTGAAAATTGGAGCAACTCTCCAGTTTTCCTCGTGTTTTTTGTTTCTAAAAATCCTGGAAAAAGCATGAGAAAGGCAAGAGGAAAGCGAATATAAAAGCAGGGGAAAAGCCTGAAAAACCAATGGTTTTTAAAAAGAAGGGAGAAAGAAAGGGGAGAAAAAACGCATGACAAAACGCAGGAGAACACCCTTCTGAACCTCCTAATTCCTGTCATTTCATTTACCAACTATGTTTTCCTGAAAATCTTGATTTCTGACAGAAAATAGGAAGAAAAGAAGGAGGAATATTTACCGTTAATATTTAACTACAGAAATTGGGAAGTTGGATAAAGGCAGGAATGGCAAGGGTTTATGAGAAGGGGTGGAGGAAGGTCGAGTGTACAACTTAGTTTTTCAACTATATAGAAGGCAGGACTTTATGAATATAGAATCTAAGTTGAATTTGAATTTTTAGGGGTAATTGTAGATTAAAATAAAGTCCGACTATTTAAAACAAAGTTTGACCGTTTATAAAAAGGATTGATCAAAATATAGTGCATGTTTTCGTGGAAATATTGGTATATCAAGGTTTTTGGGATTTTTTTTGATCAAACTTTATTTTAAAAACATGTGGTTTGAAATATAAAAATTAAAGGTTTTGATCAATCTTTTTTTCAAATACAAAAATTAGTTGTATTGATATATCAACATTTTCACCATATTTTTAATCAAACTTTATTCCAAAGCTACAGTAATAGAATTTAAAATAAAAGATATTCATTTAATGTAGGTGGTGGAAAGATAAAAGATGTAAAACAAAGGAAGGAAAATGCAATAGTTTATAGAAATTTTACAAAAAGATATTTAATCTATTTGGTTAGAGTTATGTGAATCTTACTATGAGAACAATAAGGGATAAGGAGATAATTAGATATGGGTATCAATGTGCATTTATCTAATCTAAAAGAATACTCACAGACTATTTATGAAATATTTTATGATATTGAAGGTTCAGAGGAGTTTAGACAAAATGTTGACCCTGAGTTAAAACAATTCTTTTATCTTTCCTACATTAAATGTAAAAGAAACTTCAAAGCTATAAATATGCTTATTTATTCAAAAGAGCTTCAGAACGGTTATATTGAGGCAATACCGCTGTTAAGAGTATTGGTAGAGAGCTATTTGCACTTTTGTTATATAATTAATCCAGACTATAAAGCAGAAGTAATCATGAATTATGATAAGTTAAATAAATACCAGTTAAACCAAATGATAAATAATCGTATTGGTTATAAAATAAAACTTACTGGTATTGCTGATAAAAAACTTTTGAAATCAGTAAGAAGAAGTGTAAAAGGGATTAAGTTTGCAGATTTAGGACCTTTCAAGGATATACATGAACTGGCAAAAAAGACAGATAATGAGTTAGTTTATAATAATATTTATAGAAAGTTTCATAGTTATGTTCATTTTAATCCAACAACATATGTATCCTATGGCTCGGATACAGAGGGTAAAGGGTTTAACTTTGATAGATATGAACCACAACCAGAAAGAGAATGTGAAATTTTATATTACTCTACTGACATAATAATTCGTATGATTGTTCAAGTATTGACCTATGTAGGAATAAAGGAAGTTCACCAAGATTTACATAGAGATATTAGTAAATGGGTCAAATTAAAAGAGGAATATGAAAAGGTGATTTCATCCAAATGAGGTTTAGATAAAGACAAGAAAAATAAGGGATTGAGTCTGACTTGTCACATTAAGATAAGGCTTCTTTAATTAAAGGAGGTTAAGGGAATGTTTGCTGGTGAAAAATTGATTAAGGAAATTGAGGAGTTTGACAATGCATTTACAGACGGAATATTTGCTTATCCTCGAAACCCAAATGAACCGAAGGTAAAGGTTAGAGCCTTGTGGGATTATTGTCAAGAAAAAGGCGGAATAGAACCGAAAGATTTAACCCCAGAAGAAATGGAAAAGTTCCTTAAATACTAATTTTAATATATACAAAAAGTCATAAGGGAACAGTGTCCGCAGCCACTTTCGATGGCGGTTAACTGGCCAGTGGCAGTGACATGGCAA
>JBDNRM010000016.1:0-37319 GCA_047718615.1 Bacillus sp. (in: firmicutes)
ATGGATAACAAGAAAAACTTATGAAAGACAGCAAAAGTATAATCTAATGAATACAAGGGATAAATACTTATGCAGTAATTTGTGAATAAGCTTCAGTGGATAAGAAAAGAACCTAGATTTGAGTTCTTTCTTAATTATAACATAACCCATATAGCTATGTTTAACTACTAAATACACCTATTAAAATAAGGGAATTAAAAAATAATATTTATAGAGGTTGTGCAAAAGTCCGGTAAAAAGGACATGCGAAATTCTTCGTTAGTTTATCATTTGCTTCTCACGTATTAATATATAACGTTCCAATGTTCAACCGTTAAGTCTCATAGAGCTTTTTAGTGCACTTATATATATTGCTGTTTGAAATTGGAAGCAGTTCATCTGCTAATTACTCTGTTTCTATAATTATTTAGAAAAAAGCCTAAATAAATAATTAGTTATACGAAATAGTATTTTATTTCGGTATAATAATAGGGAAAGGTGGAGGTATATATGTTTAACTATAAATCAGAATGGGAATTTTCTAATCAACAAGAAAGTATTATTATTGGTCTTTTTGATAAATCGATTAAATTTGAAGGGAAATTGGCACAGCTGGATGAACTTTTTCAAGGAGAATTAACAAATTTAGTGAAAAGTGGAGATATCTCAGCTAAGAAAAAAAAGTTGGCTAAAATACATACATTTGGAAAAGTGGGAGCAAAAAGAATTATCTTTGTAGGATTAGGAAGAGAAAAAGAATTAACTTTTGATGAAGTTAAAGAAATTTTTGGCGGCGTATTTAAAGAATTTAAAAAAGAAAAATGGACCGATACATCTATTTATCTCGATTCTTTTGTAACGGAGAAAATGGATGCATTTGATGTCTCACATGCATTTAGCGAAGCTTTTGCTTTAGCAACTTATGAGTTTGTTGGCTACAAGCAAAAATCCAATGAACCAGAGAAAAAAATAGAAAATATTACGGTATACAGTCAAGCAGAACAACAGGAAGTGGAAGCTTCTTTACATGTTGGATATACGTATGGAAAAGGTACAAATTCCGCTCGTGACTTAGTTAATTTACCAGGAAATATGCTGAAAGCAGCGGATATGGCAGAATACGCTAAAAATCTAGCTGAAAAATATTCTTTAGAAGTAGAAATATTGGAAAAAGAAGATATGTTAAAGCTTGGCATGGGTGCCTTATTAGCAGTAAATCAAGGGTCTGTTGAACCTCCAAAAATGATTGTTCTGAAATACCAAGGAAAAGAAGCTTGGGAAGATGTAATTGGATTGGTAGGTAAAGGCATAACCTTTGATACAGGCGGCTATTCCATTAAAACAAAGGCTGGCATTGTTGGGATGAAAACAGACATGGGAGGAGCTGCTGCAGTTCTTGGCGCAATGGAAATTATCGGGGAATTAAAGCCGAAACAAAATGTTGTTGCCGTTATTCCTTCAACGGACAATATGATTAGCGGATCTGCGTTTAAACCAGATGATGTGATTACTTCATTGAGTGGGAAAACAATTGAGGTGCTTAATACAGATGCAGAAGGAAGGTTAGTTTTAGCTGATGCAGTAACATATGCAAAGCATCATGGAGCAAATTATTTAATTGATGTGGCAACATTAACTGGTGGCGTCATTGTTGCATTAGGAATGGAAACAACTGGTGCGATGACAAATAATGAAGTGCTTTTTGAACAAGTAGTAGAAGCTGCATACGAAGCTGGAGAGCAAATGTGGAGATTGCCGATTTTTGAAAGCCATAAGAAAAAAGTCAGAAGCAGTGCAATTGCTGATTTGAATAACTCTCCTGGAAGAGACGGCCATGCTATTATGGGCGGCGCTTTTGTTGGGGAGTTTGCAGAAGAAACACCATGGGTGCATCTTGATATCGCAGGGACTTCGACAACCACGAGCAGTTCGGAATTAGGCGAAGCAGGAGCAACCGGTGCGATGACAAGAACACTTGCATTACTAATAGAAAGATTTGAAACAATTGATAAGTAAGTTACTGTAGAAGATTTATTTTTATGTAAACTTCACGATAAGAAGGTAAAAATCCATCGTTGCAATGATGGATTTTTACCTTTTTTAAGTGGAAAAGTACGGTTTTTTTTGTGATAGATGAGTAGGGTAGTTAGCTCCGGTATACAAGTACGAATCTCGTGAAGACTTAATTGAACTTGTCGTTAATCTGCTTATAAAATAGTGGAATGATTATGGAGCCAATGATCCATTACTTCAGGTAAAATGCCTTTAGTAACTAAGGAAATATGACCTGCTTCAAGTATGGCATATGTTTTATCTTTACTTGATACAAGATTTATGATCGGGTCACATAAGCTACTTGGAACTAATGGATCATTTTTTGTAGAAAATACAAGTAAGTTGGAGGTAATATTAGTAAGCTTAATAAGCTCATCATTAATGGTTAGTTCACCGGTTAGTAATTTATTATCACGGACAAAGTCATTCATTATTTTTTTAAATGCTTCACCTGATAAAGGAATATGATCATTTGTCCATTCATTCATACGTGTCCATTTGTTCCGATATCTTGTATCAGTTGGATGTTTTAATAAAGATAAATAATGACTAAAAGCAATCGGGGCAACAAGCATTTTTGTTCCGTACTTAATGGAAAGAGGTGGAACAATTCCTATTCTATCAATTAATTCATTGATATTAATCCCATCATTTCGCAATGCATCAAGCCATTTATCATAATCTGGAAAGGCGGAAAAATCAATAGGAGTAACGGCTAAGATTAAATTTTTTATCCTTTCTTGTGCAAGTGCTGCGTAAATGGCTGCTAATGTTCCGCCTAAACAAAATCCGATGATAGTCATTTCGTCTACTTTAGCGTGTCTAAGGGCGCGTTGATATCCTTTTTGAATATATTTTGTTATATAATTATCGATTGTAATGGAACGATCTTCAAACCCCGGAATGCCGAAATCAATTAAATAAGCATCATATCCTGCATTAGAAAGTGCTTCAATTAAACTGAAGGAAGGACCTAAATCTAAAATAGACGGTTTATTTACTAAAGAATAAATAAGAAAAACAGGTTCTTTATAACGTTTTATTTGTGCTGGATAATACCATAGGGTTGCTTTATTTTTTTTCCAGACAGCATATCTAGAAGAGGAGCCAATAGGATAATTCGTTGATGTTATTGGCTGTAAGGAAATATGAGTTTGATCTGATCGCTTCATTTACTGCACCTTATCAGACTGATTATTTTGGAAGTATTGTTTTTGTTCAGAGATTTTTTCTTTTACATCCAGCACATCCTGTTGAATGGCAGTAATCCCTTCTTTTTGCTTTATAAGTTCAGTTGTCAGATTTGCATTGGTTAAATCGCTGTTTTCTATTGAGGATATTGTTTCTAGTTGTTGTTGAACTTCTTGCAGCATAACCGTTAATTCATAAAGCTGGTCATCTAAACGATCGATTTTTTCCTCTGATTGAAGAATAAGCTGGGTAGCATTAGATAAATCTGTTTTAGTAGGAAGATTAATAATAGAGGCAGTTCTTTCGACATATCCCTGAACCTGTTCGATTTTTTTTGTTAGTGCTTTACTGCGGTTATTTGCCAAAAAAATCATACTGGTTGTGTTTAATTGATTTTTTATTATATTATTGATGCGGTATTGCAGTAAGTCTCCACCTTTTTTTAGAATATCATAAACATCTAATGTAATTTGTGCCATTTTTGATTTCCTCTCTATGTGTTAATAGTAATTTTCATTTTCTTTATCGGACTTTTTGAACAAGCTTTAGATAGAGCTATAGCATAGACGATAAACCACCATCTACAGCAATAGTCTGTCCTGTAACATAATCAGAAGCATGTCCGGCTAGAAAGAGTGTAATTCCTTTTAAATCATCGGATGTCCCAAATCTATTAGCAGGAATTTTGGCAAGAATCGGTTTTTGAAATTTTTCTAGTGCTGTAGTAATTTTAGTTGGGAAAAATCCCGGAGCAATTGCATTCACTTGAATATTGTGTTCAGCAAGTTTTACTGCCAATTCTTTTGTTAATGTGATGATGGCACCTTTGCTTGTATTATAGGCAATGGCATTTAAATAAAGAGGATGTGTTCCATAATAGCCTGTAACGGATGAGATATTAATTATTTTACCGCTTTGCTGCATCGCCATTTTTTTGGCAACTGCTTGTGAGAATAAAAATGTGCCTTTAACATTTATATTCATCACTTTATCCCATTTGTCTTCCGGGTAGTCAAGTACAGGTGCTATCCATGAGGTGCCGCTGTTATTTATTAAAATATCGATTTGTCCAAATTTAGCTAATGTTTCTTGAATAACAAAATCAATGTCCGTTTGTTTAGATATGTCACAAGATAATGCTATTGCTGGTATGCCTTTTTCTTTTAATAAGTCAGCAGTTTCTTTACAATTGTCTAAATTTCTGGAGCAAATAACAATGTTTGCACCAGCTTCTCCTAATGCGATGGCCATCTGTTGTCCTAGTCCGCGTCCCCCGCCAGTAATGATGGCAGTTTTGTTTGTTAGCTTACAAAAGTCATTCATATCTGTAATTCCCTTCCCTCCTGTTCGTTCTCTGTTTTCTTTATAGTATAAACAAGCTATATAGGAAGGGTGATTAAATTAAGGAATTTGCCTTTGCCTAAATCTACGAGTGTTGTGTCAAAATCGAAAATTTGTACATGATAGTGACTTTTGCCCAGTCCAATATACGGGCATATGCATATGTAATAGAGTAGGGAATAAATAGAAGAGTGGAGGTAATCGCCAATGATGTATGGATATAGACAGCCACAAGATTCGAGAATTTGGTTTGCTGGTCCTTTTGTTGGAGGTTTATTAGGAGGGGTAGTTGGTTCTGCATTATTAAGACCAAGACCATATTATTATGGACCAGTACCGTACGGGCCAGGACCATATGGGCCGGGACCATATGGACCAGGGCCTTATGGACCGTATCCTTATTATTAATAAACTTTATTTGTAAAGGCTACCCTGAAAAAGGGGTTTGTCTTTCTCGATAAGTCTGCAGCCGGAATACACTTCGCTTTCCGCGGGACGGGCGGCGAGTCTCCTCGGAGTAAACTCCTGAGGGTCTCGCCTGTTCCACAGAAGTCTTCGTGTATTCCGGCTGCTCTCTGGTTATAAAGTTTAAGAAATCTGTTTCATTTCATGTGTTGTTGTTTTACAGAAAAAACTGATACATATGCAATTTGTGCTGTTAATTCTCTATCCATCTTAACTGGAAGGAGAGATAACAGCAGTGTGGGGCTTGGTTTTTGTGATCAAAATTAAAAGTAATTCCATCTGGGTTATAGGATATTTTGGGTATGTTTTTTGTTCCTAATGAGTGGATAAGCTGATTAACGGTTTGATTTTGGGATGCTTGTGCAGCGCTCATTAATTGAGTAGAGAATTCTTTTGATTGTGCAATTTTTGTCAGAATGGTTTCGGCATCTTTTAAAAGGGTTAATGAATCTTGAGCTGATTGAATAAATTGGTTTGGATTTACTGTCGGCAGTTTGCGGAATAGAAGTGGATAATGAAGAAATGGGTGGTAGATAAGAGAATGCTGCCGCATGTAAGGATAAAAACGTGGAAACATATAAAGCCAATCCTTTCGTTTACGAGTACATACTGTTAATTATCTTATTCGAAGGCGGATATAATAAGAACGATAAAAGAAAATGATTTGAATATTCTTTAAGTAATACGCTAAAAAAATCCTTTCCATAAAATGTAGTGTATTTTATGGAAAGGATTAGGGGAATGTTCGATTTTGTTAACGACTATTAGTTTCTTCCGCCAAAGTTTGTACTAAAATCTTTGACGATGTTCCACTAAGTCAATTGTTCCTAACACAATATGTGCAAGACCAAAACCGAATACAGTGTTTGAAATCATTGAGTCGATTTTTCGATTTTGTTTCATAACAAGACCAGCTGTTGTAACGGCAGTACCTAACACGGTAGGAATTAATCCTTCACGAATATGCTCCATTTAGCTTCACTCCTGTTATTTGTATTAGTCCACTTGAGGACTTTTTTAGTATAGCCAAATGAGCCGAATTCATTTATGCCATAGTATGGGGAAAGAGGGGCATATTGGTGTACATTTGAACTTGAATCTGCAAAACAAAGCAAAAAAGGAAGCATTTCTAATAGCTTCTTGGTGTTTACAGATTAGATGTTTTTCCTTAAAATGAAGGAATCATCTACGAGAAATGATTATTCAGGAGCAGTATTAATGAAAAATACGTATTTAACCAGTTATTTTCCGATTTTTTCTATTATATTTTTTAGTATTGCATTTGCCACACGAGTAGAATTTTCGCTTTTATCCCTTTTTAAATATGTTGGTATGTATAATGGTTTATTGGAGTTTTTTACAGAAACAGGGATTAAGTTAGCGTTATTAATTGTTCTATGCAGTATCTTCTTTATGATATTAGCTGCATTAAAGCTCATAACGGATACATTAAATCAACTATCTTTATTATTCTTTTCAAATGATTCAACCGTAGAAAGTCTTACAAAAGCAAGGAAGGGTAGCTTTATTTATTTTATTGGCAGTATTCTTTCTTTATTTGGTATTTACAGTTATTTAGTGCTTGTTATTATCTTTATTTTGACAACGCTTATTTATTTTGTGTATTTTGTAAATACTGCTAGTACAAGTTTAAGTATTTCGGGAATCGTGTTTTTTATTCTTTTTCAAGTATCAACTTGGGCTGTATATTAATTAGTTTTATTTACCTTTGCATCAAACTTTATAATGGAATGTTGGCAAGCCTGCCTGTTTAATAGCAGAGCTGAGTTTTTTAGAATCAGGTGGCTGGAATGGCTCACCTGATTCTTTTAATTTGATATGATTTTTTTCCAAATTTGCAAATGAGGTGCTTGTGATTCAATAGAATTCAAATTGCTTGGCTGATCTTTACCTATCCATACGCCTACGGTTTTTGTTTCAGATAAACCAATAATCCAATAATCTTTATAATCATTCGTTGTGCCTGTTTTTCCGCCAAGGTATGGAGAGGGGAAATAGGCTTTTTTTGCTGTTCCAGAAGAAACGGTTTGTTGAAGCAATTGGCGCATTTTATCATTGGTTTGTCTGCTCCAAACAACTTCATGCTTATTATCCCATTTATATAATTGCTTTTCTTCTGCGTCAGTGACTGAAACAATTGCTCGTGCTTTTTCAAACATTCCATTATTGCCAAAAGTCGTATAAGCATTTGTTAATTCTAATGGTGTGATTCCATACGTTAAACCGCCAACTGCCGCAGGTAAACGATAATCATTCGTCGTTATTTTTTGAAAACCAAATGGTGTTAGATAGGAAAATGCCGTATTTACACCAGTTTGTTTCAATATTCTTACAGCGGGTGTGTTATAGGAATGAATAAATGCGTTTTTTATTGTAACCATTCCATAATTTTTTCCACTGTAATTTTTAGGACAGTATGTTCTATTACAGTATGAATTAGCATTTACTTTACTTGTAAGCGGGCTATTTGTTTCTTCTAGATAAGGTGCATAAACAAGGAGAGGCTTTATGGCAGATCCAGGCTGACGGAATGCTTGATAACTTCGATTGAAATCGTATTTTTTATAGTTTTTTCCGCCAACCAAAGCGATCACTTGATGTGTTTTTTGATTAATTACGACAGCAGTCCCTTCCACATCTTTGTATGGCAACAAGTTGTTCACTGTCTTTTTAGCATTTTTTTGTTCTTTTTGATCAAGGGATGTATGAAGTGTAATTCCCTTTGCATATAATTGCTCTATTTCTTCTTCCAGCTGCTTATTGAGTTTTTGTTTTTCTTCCTTTGATGCTCTTTCTAATTTCACTGAATATCCTTTTTTATCAGCGATTAATTGTTTGAATTCTTCTTGTACATAGGTAGTGTAGTCAGGGTATAAATCGACGCTATTTTGCAATTTTAAGCTAATTTTTTCCCTTTTTAGTTGTTTTCCCTCTTTAGTAGAAATTTTCTCTTTTTGTACTAATAAGTCAATAAGCCGCTCTTGTCTTTTTTTCGTTTGATCGAAATGCTTTAGCGGGTTATAGATGGAAGGGTTATTAGGTATACTTGCTAAAAAAGCTAATTGTGCCTTTGTTAATTTACTGGTTTGTTGGCTGAAATAATAATTGGCAGCTCTTTCAATACCATACATATCATTTGCAAAATAAATCGCGTTGACATATTGAGTTAGAATTTCTTCTTTTGCCTGTTTTCTTTCCAATTGATAGGCATAAAGCAGCTCACGTAATTTTCGATTATACGTTTTATCATAGGATTGAAACATATTGCGGGCTAGCTGCTGTGTAATGGTGCTTGCCCCCTGCTCGATTTCATCTGAATCTATATTCGTTAAAAAAGCTCTTCCTATAGAGGGAATATCAAAGCCAATATGTTCATAAAAGTGCTGATCTTCTGAAAGGATAAACAATTGCTTTAGAAAGTCAGGGATTTCATCCGACTGAAGACTTTTTCTTTTGACGGATGTATTAATTTCAGTAATCAGTGCATCATCTTTGTCTGTTATATAACTTGTTTGATTAAGCTGCATTGATTGGACTTCTAAATTTTTATCAAGCCATTGATCGAAACGAAGTATTTTTCTTTTCTCATCAGCAACTTGTATAAGTGTCAAAATAAATAAGCAAAGCATCAAGAAAGTAAGCGAATATCCTAATTTATTTTTCATATTTTTTCCTTTGTTTTTTTCCTAGTTCTTTTTTATCTTATAAGATTTAACGATAAAATGCATGTCATGACGCTAAAAAAATATTCATCTTAAATATACAGAAAATTTCAAAGGTTAAAGAATATTCTGTTATAATAAAATTAAACATAAATCGTTTAACTGTTTTCATAATTTATAAAGAGGATTTTTTGAAATAAAAATATTTTTTGTTATTCTGATCGTCGACTATTGCTGGAAGAGAGAAGGTGAAAAGATGGAAAAAAACCAGCATTTATTTATTGACTTTGAATTCACCATGCCTGAAAAAAGTTTAAGATTTAAAGGTTTTTATCCTGAAATTATTGAAGTTGGTATTGTAGCAGTTGTAAATAATGCGATTAGAGAGCAATTTTCGTCCTATGTAATTCCTCGGCAGTTTCCAATTCTTTCTGAACGATGCAAATCCTTTTTACATATAACACAAGAACAAGTAGATAATGGCATATCATTTTACGATTTAGCAAAGAAGGTAGAGGAATTTAGCATTGGTTTTGAGAACACCATTGTGACATGGGGCAATATGGATATGAGGGTACTAAGAAATAATTATGGAAAAGCAGGTATACCATTTTCTCTTAGCTGTGTTGAAGTTGATTTATCGATGGAATACAAACGTTTTTTTGGAGATCAAAATCAAACAGGATTATGGAAAGCAGTAAAAGAATATGGAAGAGAAGGAACTGGAAAACATCATCGTGCATTAGACGATGCATTGACTACCTATCATATTTTTAAATTGGTTGAAAAAGATAAAAAATATCTAGAAAAACCAAAACCAACAACAATTGGTGATCTTATTGATGTATCAAAACTTTTTAATAAGTTAGCATAGAGGACTTCTGTTTCTATCAAAAAAAGAGGAAGGTCCTCTTTTTTTGATAGAAGGAACTATTTTAGGAGAAATGAAACGTTAACGTTTTTTAACAACTTCATTAGTACTTAATGGAAAACGTCTACTTGATAACATATTCTTTTTTTAATTCTTCGAGATTATGCAAACTTTGTTTTGCGAATTCCGAAGAATCTGCAAGAAGCTCCTTTTCTAACTTTTCTAAAGCTTGTTGAAGGGTATCTTTATAAGCTGGAATACTGCCTTCAAATACCTTTGTCATCTGTTTTGGAACGTTCATCTTTTCATTGTATCCCAGCGCCTTTCTCTCGTGAAAAAAAACTCCCTCTACTACTTTAGGATGATGTAAATCGCCTTGCATTGGATGTTTTAAAACGCCAAGAACCTTTACTAAATATCCTTGTGCTCGAATCTCCATAATTTCACCAATGTATTTTCCTGTTTTATAAAATGCGGTAACAGTTGAACCTGCCATTAATTCTGACATGAAAAAACCTCCCTTTATTTAGTTTCTATTATTATAATACTGTAAATACATAAACACGATAAAAAAGCATAATAATTTCCTTTCTACAAACAATATAAAAAAAGTTTGCGGAGGAATTAAAAGAATGAAAAAAATGGTCGGTGTTATTGCAATAATGTTTCTACTTACTGGTTGTACACAAGCGGAAGTCAGAAAAGTAGATGTGGACATGTTTAATGATGTGGGAGATTCATTAGGTACAATTACTTTAACGGAAAAAGCAGCGGGCGTTATGTTAACGATAAATTTAAAAGGTCTAACGCCAGGTGAGCATGGTATTCATATCCATGATGTTGGAAAATGCGATAAACCTGATTTCCAATCAGCAGGAAATCATTATAATCCAGATAATAAAGAGCATGGATTACTTCATCCAAAAGGGGCGCATGCAGGTGATCTGCCTAATATTATTGTTGAGGATGATGGAACCGTAAATGCTGAATTCATGGCTCCTCAAGTTACATTAAAAAATAAAAAAAATTCTTTGTTCACTAAAAATGGAACGTCTATTGTAATTACTGAAAATCCTGATGATGGCATGACACAGCCAGCAGGGGATTCAGGGATGAGGATTTCTTGTGGTGTGATTAAAAAGTAGCATCTGATCTAAATTATTTTATAGATATAAATATATGAAAAAACGATCATTCTTTTAGGGGGAATAATGTTGAAAAGATGGATTACCATTTTAACTATGTTCTCCTTTTTACTCGGTTGTGAAAATGAAGATGAAACATTAAGAGTTAATAAAGAAAAGTACGATAATGCAATTAATCAAGTAGTTATTCTTGAAAATAAACAGCTTCAACAAGATGGAGAACTATCTGTGAATAAAGTTCTTTTAAGAGAGCATCTTGGAATAGTTGTTTATTCTGAAGGACGATACATCAGATTGTTTTATCATTTAAATGGTTCCAAAGACTGGCCGAGAACTGAAAAAACATAGGAGCGTATATCAAAGAATAAATATCAATCTGTAGATGATCAGGAATTAAAGAAAAATAAAAATCAAAGGTACTTCGAAACTAATTCATATTCCGAGAGAGTGCCAAGTAAATAAAAAAATCCCTTCCATGAATGGTCGGAACTACTAGTAAAAACTTTTATTTCCATTTACATGAAGTAATAATTATTATGATTGATCTTTTCGTAGCAGTGTTTAAAATGGACTGATGATTTGAGAGTAGGGCATTCGTTCGCTGAAGAAAAGATAATACGATAAAGAAAAATATGAAAAAACCACGACATTTGCCGTGGTTTGAATGTTGAAAAAGCAGAGAACCAAACGCTTAAAATGATTCAATCAGTAAAAATATATTCAGAAAAATAATAAGAACAGCCATAAGCCATGAGATAATGGTAATTATTTTTGAGTTTGTTAAGGAACCCATAATTCTTCTGTTACTTGTAAACATAATTAAAGGAATTAAAGCAAAGCCGATTCCAAAAGAAAGAACAACTTGACTAAGTACTAATGCACTAGTTGGATTCACTCCCGATGCAATAATAATAATCGGCGGAATAATAGTGATAAGCCGTCTAACATAAAGAGGAATTCGATAATGAATAAAACCTTGCATAATCACGTCGCCTGACATCGTTCCAACAGAAGAACTGGAAAGACCTGCAATCAATAATCCAAGACCAAATAATAATGCAGATAACGGACTTACCAAATGTTCAAAATGGTGGAAAGCAACTTCTAAATCTTCTACAAAAATTCCATTCTTATGAAATAATGAACTTGATACAATCAGCATAGATGCATTGATAAATCCAGCTATAAGCATGGCGATAAGAATATCAATAAATTCAAATCGATAAATCAACTTTTTCTCTTTCATTGTTTTGCCGACAATTCTTTTTTGAGTTAATGCTGAATGAAGGTAAATGGCATGTGGCATAACGGTTGCACCTAAAATACCAGCGGCAAGCAATATGCTGTCAGTACCTTGAAATTGCGGTGTGAATAAGCCATGTAAAACAGAGCTTACATCTGGTTTTACAAAAAACATTTGGACGACAAAGGAAAGTACTACAATAAACAACATCGCTGTGATTCCTGCTTCTAACGACCGGAAACCTCTTCTTTGCAATTCTAAAATGGCAAATGATCCTATAGCTGCAATAATGCTTGCTTCAATTAATGGAATACCAAAGAGTAGATAAATACCAAGAGCCGCGCCTATAAATTCGGCTAAATCAGTTGCCATAATAACTAATTCTCCCTGAATCCATAAGCCGAAGGATACAGGTTTAGGAAATTCTTCTCTTGCTATTTCTGGTAAGTTTTTTCCTGTAGCAATTCCAAGTTTAGCTGACAAAGATTGGATGATAAGTGCCATTATATTCGAAAAAAAGATCACCCATAATAATAAATATCCATATTTAGATCCTGCTGCTATATTTGTCGCAAAATTTCCTGGATCAATATAAGCAATAGCTGCAATAAAGGCAGGACCTAAAAAAGGCAGAATTCTTTTGAGTCCTTTGATTCTTCCATCTAAAACGGCTTGTGCCGAAGAATGATTTTCTTTTGAAATGGAGTTTTCGTTATCCATGATGTCACCTTTTTTCTATTAAAATTTACCTCGTATTAAAAAGTTTCCTGCGTGCAACTTTATAATAAATCTTATTCTTAAATAGTGAAAATGTCAATGGATTCTCAAATTTTTTTAAATTTACTGATTATTAAATTTAACCTGTATGAACAGACTCTAATTCTAATTTAAATTCATAGTACTTCATGGAATGTGGGGATAAGTATCCGGACTTTTTAGAGATGATTTTCACCATTGTAATCTTTATATAAAAAAATCAGTGAGGATCCAATCCCCACTGATTGTAGAATATATTATGCAAGTTCTTTCCCTTTTGTTTCAGGAGCCCAACAAATAGAGACAATCGTCCCAAGTAATAGAACAGCTGCTAAAATAAGCATAGTATGAGATAAACCAAATTTAATAATTAAAGTAGGAAGCATGAAAGTACCAAGAGCTGAACCAATGCGGCTGCATGCTGTCGCAACACCGACCCCTGAAGCTCGTAATTCTGTTGGAAAACTTTCAGCTGGATAAATTCCAACTAAATTGTTGATTGCAGAAATGAATAGTGTAAAAACAACAAACGCTGCAATTAATAAAAAGCTCATGCTTTGTGGAATGATGCCAAGTAACGCGAGGGAAACAAAGCAAATGATAAAGGAACTGATTAAGAAGCTTCTTCGTGATAGCTTCACGGTTAAATACATTCCTACAAATGCACCAAGAAGCAGGAAAATATTTAATAGAATATCAGCAGTGTAGCCTTCTTTCATATCGAAATAATCCAAGATGGTCGGCAAGAATGTAAATACTGAGAAGTAAGGCAATACAATACAAGCATAGAATAAGCCATTGAACAATGTTAAGCGAATATATTTTTTGCTGAATAAATGGCCAATGCTTAATTGTTTTGTTTCCTTTTCTGTGGTTAACACGACATTTTCACCTAAATGCTTTGTAACAATTGCTTGTGCTTCGTCTACTCTGCCTTTACTAACCAAATATTTTGGAGATTCAGGTGTTCCAATCCGCAAAAAGAGTACAAGCAATGCTGGGATTCCAGATGAAGCGAGCATCCAACGCCATGAAACATCTGCATCCAATAAAATCATTCCAACGATACTTGAAACGACATATCCAATTGTAAAGAATACATTGAATGTTCCAAGCAATGTTCCTCTATGACGTCTTGGAGAGAATTCAGCCAACATTGCCTGCCCTACCGTATAATCTCCGCCTAAACCGAAGCCGATAGCAAACCGTAAAAAGAATAAAGTCCATACATTAGGAGCTATAAATTGTAAGAATGAAGCTAATGTAATTAAAATAAAACTAAATAGAAAGATTTTTTGACGGCCAATATAATCTGAAGCCCATCCTAGTAAAAAACTTCCGAAAAATAATCCGATTAAAACAGAGCTTCCTAATAAACCTAAATCAAAAGCACTTAAGTTCCATTGCGCTGCTAATGATAGTAAGGCAAAACTGATAATGCCAATAACATATCCATCAGTAAAATGTGCACCAAATGTTAAACTAGCTGTTTTAATATGGAATTTTGTTATTGGGGAATCATCCATGGTAATTTTTTTCTGTTTTTCTTTTCTCATCAAATCCACCTTTATAAAAATGTAATTTAACAAGTAACAGTCATCATTGCTATCATGATACATTTTCCTAGAATAAAAGCTAAAATACGATAAAGTGAGTTTCTAATCAGTGAGGGAACTGCGGGAATACATTCACTTTTCGAGTATCCTGTAATCCTGAAAGAAATAAATTCATCGGGAATGGTGCGGGCGTATTAGTTCACCCAAACCAGAAAATTTTTTTTTGGTTTGGGTGAACTAACTAGGGGTTTAATCTTTTTCTTTAAAATTAAACAACATTTCTTAAAAGATAAGGAAAAAAGTTAGTTATGTATCATCAATAGTAATTAGATAACTATTCTTGCTGAACAAGAGATTTATCCCCCTTGCTACGAACATTTAAACATGAATTGATTTATTATGCAAAAAATATTCAGTTAAGAAATCGCTGTATCCTATGCTATCAATGGGATAAAAAAAATTATTTTTTTTCTAAAAAAAAGTAATTTATTACGTTTATATGCTGATTTTCCTGACTATTTGAACAGGGGGTTTTGAGTATTTTTTTGTGAAGAAATTGTGAATATTTGGATATAGAAATGAAAAAAATGTATAATAAATGCATAGAGAAATTTCTTAATATTTCTTTGAAGTAATGATAGTTACTCAAACTTCGCACCATCAAATTCGTTTGCAAGTATTAATATTACTCGGTTTAGAACAATAAAATGGGAGGTTTGTTTTAAAAGGTGAGAAAGCATATATTTTTCTAGCTTCGCCGTACAGGATGTACAAGGGACGGTGAAGACATAAGGACGTGGCATATTTAGCCAGTCAGCGCCTAGCCTTAGTGAGTATTGCCTCCAGCTCTAAAAGTAAAAACACTTTTTGAGTCTGGAGAACATTTTTCTTCGGGTCTGAGCAAGGCGCTTGTGCTTTTCTTTTTCAACGTTGTTCTTAATGGATCAAACGGCTTGATTGAAGCGGATATGCGAGACTCCTGTGGGATTAGCGGGTTAGATGAGACCTAAGCAGGCGCAAGCGCCGAGGAGGCTCATCGCACGCCCCACGGAAAGCGAGCATCCTGAAACGAGAATCTTGCCCCTATTTATAAGGAATAATATTTGCAAAAAAACGAAAGAAAAAAGGGTTCAAAAGACTGAATGCTTTTGAACCTTTGTATGAAAACTTGCCATTTTTATTGGATACTACTGAAAAAATGCCTCTAAATCATAAATAGCCTGTAATACTTTATCTGCTGTTATTTCTTCCGGCAGTAAATGAATGGATTCTTTCTTTATCGTTGCTGCCTCTGCAACTCTTTTTAATTTATCTGTTTGATCGATAGTAATTCCCAAATCATTTAATGTTAGTGGTAAAGAAAGGGAACGATAGAAACTCTCTAAGCTTCTAATTTCCTCCCAGTTTTTTTCTAAAGCGAGCTGAATTAATATTCCATAAGCTACTTTTGCACCATGTAGCAAATGATGTGTTTCCTCTAAGGTAGTCAGTCCGTTATGAATAGAATGTGCCCCGGCAATCCGCCCGTACTTATCACCATAGCCACCTACCATTCCTCCAGCGACAATATTTGTTTCCATTACTTTTGTTAATGCAGAAGTAAGTTGTTTGTTTTTTTGAGCCTTTACTGCCTCCACACCGTATTGAAGCAATATATCACGGCATAATTGTGCTGTTTGATGGGCAATAGTTACGACAAGAGGTGGATCCTTTAATTCGCGAATAATCACATCTGCTTCATACCATTTTGCTAAAGTATCAGCAATTCCAGCGATAAAGAAATTAGTAGGTGATTGCAAAAGAACGCGTGGTTCAAATAAAATCATTAACGTGCTTTTGGGGTAAATTGTATAATGAGTAAAGATTCCATCATCTGTATAAATAACACTTAATGGTGTCCAAGCAGCACATGTGGATGCTAATGTTGGAATTAAAATAGCATCGACATTTGCATCATTTCCAGCTGCTTTTATTAAATCTAATACTTTACCGCCGCCGATTCCAATAATTGCATCAAAATTATTTTCCATTACAAGTGAGGCAATGCGATTTATTTCATTTAAGGAACATTCACCATTGTAGGGAATAAAGGTTAATGATGCGTATTGAAAAGTTTTTGGAAAAAATGGAGAGATTGCATCCCAAGATTTTTCTCCATGGACAACTAAACAGTTCTTTTTATTGTATCTTTGCAATAATTCATCCAGTTTATTTAAAATACCAGGTTCACAAGCGTAATAGACTGGTGCACCTCTTACTTCGATTTCCACCATTATGTCACGTCCTTTTCTCTTTTACTGCGTGTTCAAAAGAGAATAAAAAGCAAGCCAACGAAGAATTTTGACGTCTCCTTTTTACCAGACTTTTTGAACAACCCTTTAATAGTTTATTAGGTTAATTTTTTATAGGAAAACATGGGATTAACGTAAATAAAAAGCTCCTTTCGTTTGAAAGAAGCACATAATGCTGAACGAACACGATAAAAAACTGATTTTATAGAAGAATTAAATACTAACTGAATCTTAAAACTTGTCTGATAGAATGTCAATCATAACTTCTTATAACAAAAGAGAGAAGAAGGGGAGTCTGAATGAAAGGTCATTGCAAGTGGATAATGTGTATGTAAAGTTCAGATTTATGTTAAAATATATTCAGTGAAAACAGTTAAGGGTGAAGAAAAATGAACAATCAAGAAATGAATATAGAAATGGTAAAAACACTTAATAAATGGGATCCTTTTCAAATAGGGGAAGGAAATTATGAAACAGAAATTGCTGACTGTATTCAAGCAGTTCATGACACAGATAATACAAATGTATTAGCAGAGAAAATTCAATCTATTTATGAATTTTCGTTTGAAGAATATATAGCGATTGAACAGTGCATCGCTATATCCAAACAACTTCTCTTAATCAAAGATAGTGGCACTTGCTCTATTTAATAATCAAAAAAGAATCGATCTTTATTTGAAAAATATCGATTCTTTTTTCTATTCTTTGATATAATATACATATTTTAAAAAGCAAGAACAAAATAGGAGGAGATGGATTGGATCGTGCTTATTCTAAGAGAAAGTAAATGTAAATTTTTAACTTAGATGAGTTTTTATCCACAATCGAACTAGGCTTGCAAAGTGAGAGTCAATCGACGTTGCAGCAAGCAATTGCAAAGTTAGTCGATTATCCTTAATGGAGTACTTAGCCGGAACATTTAGTTCTTATGAAAAAATAATGGATTGATTCAGAACTAAACAAGGCGTTGATGCTCTTCTTAATAAACAGGAGGTTTTTTTATGAAATTTACGGAAAAAGAAATCGAAATTGCCGAAATATTAGAAAAAGACGCACGCGTTTCTGATGAAGATATTGCAAAAATGATAAATGAAAGTATCGATGCTACAAAAGAAATGATTACAAAATTGGAAGAACTGAATGTAGTTGTTCGTTATACTTCCATTGTTGATTGGTCAAAAGTAGAAGGCCATGAAGGGGTAACAGCAATGATTGATGTTAAAGTTACGCCAAAAAGAGGAGTAGGCTTTGATGAGGTTGCCCAAAGGATATATCGCTTTAAAGAAGTGAAGTCTCTTTATTTAATGTCAGGGGCATATGATTTGTCTGTCATCATTGAAGGAAAGTCTATGAATGATGTTGCGAGATTTGTGTCAGAAAAGCTATCGACCATTGATTCTGTTCTTTCGACCACCACTCATTTTATTTTAAAGCAGTACAAACATGATGGAACAATATTTACGCCAAATGATGAAGATAAACGAATTGTGGTGTCACCGTAATGAAACAAACAAAAAGTTATATAGCAAAAAAAGTAGATGAAATGAAGCCATCTGGGATTAGACGATTTTTTGATTTGGCTTCTGGAATGAAAGGTGTAATCTCTTTAGGAGTAGGAGAGCCAGATTTTGTTACTTCTTGGTCTGCACGAGAAGCAGCTATTCTTTCACTGGAGAAGGGATATACTTCTTATACTGCAAACCCTGGATTACTGGAGCTTCGAATGGAGATAGCCCATTATATGAAAAAAAGGTTCCAGGCATCCTACGAACCGAAATCAGAAATTATTGTTACAGTCGGAGCGAGCCAGGCTATTGATATTGCTTTAAGAGCAATTCTGAATCCAGGAGAAGAAGTGATTGTATTAGAACCAAGCTTTGTCTCTTATATCCCGCTTGTATCACTTGCTGGTGGTGTTCCAATTGCAGTACAGACATTAAAAGAAAATGATTTCAAAGTACTCCCGTCACAGTTGGAGGAAGTAATAACATCTAATACAAAAGCAATTATGATTTGTTCGCCTAATAATCCAACAGGCTCTACACTTTCAAAGGATGAACTTGCGGCAATAGCTGAGGTAGCAAAAAAACATGATTTGCTTGTCATTTCAGATGAGATTTATGCAGAACTTTGCTACGATGAGGATTATACCAGTATGGCTGCCATCGAAGGAATGAGAGATAGAACTATTTTAATTTCTGGTTTTTCAAAAGGCTTTGCCATGACAGGATGGCGCTTAGGGTTTGTATGTGCAGAAGAAGAATTGACTCAAGCTATGTTGAAAATTCACCAATACAGTTTAATGTGTGCTCCAACTATGGCTCAGTTTGCAGGTCTTGAGGCACTTCAAAGTGGGAGTGACGATGTAGAAGAAATGAAAAAAAGCTACCGCCGCAGACGGAACTTTATTGTAGAATCATTAAATGATATGGGATTGACATGTCATAATCCTGGCGGCGCTTTTTATGCTTTTCCATCTGTTGTTTCTACAGGCTACACATCGGAGGAATTTGCAGAAAGACTTTTAATGGAAGAAAAAGTGGCAGTTGTGCCAGGGAATGTATTTGGTGAAAGTGGGGAAGGACATATTCGTTGCTCTTATGCTGCATCATTAGAACAATTGCAGGAAGCCATGACAAGAATAAAAAGATTTGTTGCTAATTATTCCAAGGTAACGAGATAAGCCTTTACTGATAAATCAATAGCTCGACGCCGCCAACTGAAAGCGAAGTGTATTCAGTCTAAGAGTTTTAAAGCAACAAACAATACAGATAGATAAAAAAGAATTTATCACATAATCGAATAACACTTTGAATTAATTTGTTATTTATGATATAATTTTGTACTGCGTATAAAATTAAATTAATCATAAAAATTAGGAGTGTTCTCATGTCAGATAAAATCGAAGTTGGAAGTGTAATTACAGGAAAGGTCACGGGTATTCAACCGTATGGTGCGTTTGTATCTTTAGATGAAAATACACAAGGTCTTGTGCATATTTCAGAAGTAACACATGGCTTTGTAAAAGATATCAATGAGTTTTTAAAAGTTGGGGAAGAAGTAAAAGTTAAAGTTCTTTCTATTGATGAAAATGCTGGAAAAATTGGCTTATCCATCCGTGCAACGGAAGAAGCTCCAGCTCCACAACCGGAAGCTGAAAAAGCGAAAAAACCTCGTGCAAAGCGTCAAGCTGCACCAATTAAAACAGAAGCTGATAATGCTCAAGGTTTTAATACATTAAAAGATAAACTACAAGAGTGGATTGAGCAATCAAACCGCAACGACTTAATTAAAAAATAATATCTGTTAATGGATATTATGAAATGAATAAAGCTGATATAAAAGGTGTAATTACCAGAAGGTAGTTGCAGAGGATTTTTTCCTCTTCCTTTTTATATCAGCTTTTTTTCTTTTAAAATGGGTGATATCTTTAACGAGTTGTTCTAGGCTCTGGTTCTCGAACCACTTCACGGCTAGGTTTAAATAACAGTCCAAGATTAATTAGACCTGCAATTCCAACAAGACCGTAAATAATTCTAGAAAGTGCAGCTCCTTGACCGCCAAAAATAGCTGCTACTAGATCAAATTGGAAAAATCCAATTAATCCCCAATTTATTGCTCCAATAATTGTAAGAACTAGTGCAATTCTTTGGATAATGCTCATCATGTTTTCCTCCTTGTAATGGAATCCTTTATAGCTTGATTCAACCAACACTAATTTATGCATTCTTTACTACTTACTAAATTTTTCATTGATTGGAAAAGAACATACGATTAAGCAAATTTCTCTATGTGTAAATAATCATTTTTGGATAAATACTGATGCAGCAAAGCGGAATCTTTGCTTTTGTATTCGCTTTGATTAATAATAAGCAATAGGCTAATGCTGTCTGCTAGATTGTTTAAAATGCAGTCTGAAAATAGGCAGTTTGATTATATTCATTAGATATGTTGAACTAGGGAGCAGCTGGAATACACGAAGACTTCGTGGGATTAGCGACACAGGTGAAATCCTGCAGGAGTTTACTCCGAGGCGGCTCAAGCGTAGCCCTATGTAAAGTGAAGTGTATTCTAACTGCAGATCCCATTGAGAGAGCAAATCCACTTTTAAGGGTAGCTACAAAGTAAGGAGGAATAAGAATGGATAATTTTACATTTTGGAATCCAACAAAACTTATTTTTGGAAAAGGACAACTAGAACAACTAAATAATCAACTCGCTCCATTTGGCAGTAAAGTATTGCTAGTTTATGGAGGCGGAAGTATAAAACGAAATGGATTACATGATAAAGTATTGAGCATATTAAAAGGAAACGGGAAAGAAGTATTTGAACTTTCCGGTGTAGAGCCCAACCCCCGTCTAACAACCGTACAAAAAGGAGTAGACATTTGCAAAAAAGAAGGAATTGACTTTTTATTAGCAGTAGGTGGAGGAAGTGTAATTGACTGTACAAAGGCAATTTCAGTTAGTGCAAAATATGAAGGCAATCCATGGGATATCGTAACAAGAAAAGCAACACCGACAGAAAGTATTCCATTTGGAACAGTCTTAACACTTGCTGCAACAGGTTCAGAAATGAACGCAGGCTCCGTTATTACAAATTGGGAAACAAATGAAAAATATGGATGGGGTAGTCCATTGGCATTCCCTGTATTCTCTATTTTAGATCCAGAAAATACCTATTCGGTTCCGAAAGATCAGACAATTTATGGGATTGTTGATATGATGTCACATGTATTAGAGCATTATTTCCATTTAGAGGAGCATACAGAGTTTCAAGATTATATGTGTGAATCCCTTCTAAAAACAGTAATAGAATTTGGTCCAAAACTTGTAGATGATTTAGAAAACTACGAATACCGTTCTACCATTTTATATTGTGGAACAATGGCGTTAAACGGCATGGTAAACATGGGTTATCAAGGAGATTGGGCAACACATAATATTGAACATGCTGTATCTGCTGTATATGATATTCCACATGGAGGCGGTTTAGCGATTCTTTTCCCTAATTGGATGAAGCACAACTTATCTGTTAAGCCGGAGAGATTTAAGCAATTGGCTGTACGAGTATTCGATATAGATCCTAAAGGGAAAACAGATGAAGAAGCTGGATTAGAAGGAATTGAAAAATTAAGAGCGTTCTGGAATAGCATTGGTGCACCGTCTAGACTTGCTGATTATGATATCGATGACAGCAAATTGGAGCTTATGGTGGACAGAGCGATGGCAAGAGGAGAATTTGGTCGTTTTCAAGTATTAAAGGCAGAAGACGTATCAGCAATTTATAAAGCCTCTTTATAATAAACAACTTGTTTAACAGGGGACAGCCTTAACGGTCAAACCAGCTTCATCATTTTTTTGAAATGGCAGAAAAATGAATCCTTAAGAGCATGGAGGATGAATCGTTTACCATTATTTAGGGCTGTCCCTGCTTCTTGCTGTTTCTGTTTAGAAATTTTTATTCTTGTATAAAAAGTGAAATTATAAAAAAAGTCCGAATGAATACGTTTTCATTTGAATATCTTTCTTGATAAGTTTTCGTACATTCGTTAAAGTGAAATAGGAAGTAAAAATAATAAAATGGAGGATCATTTATGACACACGTTCGTTTTGATTACTCAAAGGCACTTAGTTTCTTTGGTGAACATGAAATTACATATTTAGAAGATGCAGTAAAAGTAGCCCATCATTCTTTACATGAAAAAACAGGGGCAGGAAATGATTATTTAGGATGGATTGACCTTCCAGTTAATTATGATAAAGAGGAATTCTCTCGTATCGTAAAAGCGGCTGAAAAAATTAAAAATGATTCAGATGTATTGCTTGTAATTGGTATCGGAGGATCTTATTTAGGAGCACGTGCTGCTATTGAAATGCTAAACCACAGTTTTTATAATGCATTATCAAAAGAAGAAAGAAAAACTCCACAAATTGTTTTCATCGGAAAAGATATCAGCTCTACATATATGAATGACGTAATAGAGTTTTTAGGAGATAAAGATTTTTCTATTAATGTTATTTCGAAATCTGGAACTACAACAGAACCTGCAATCGCTTTCCGTATTTTCCGTAAATTATTGGAACAAAAATATGGAAAAGAAGAAGCAAAAGGCAGAATCTATGCAACTACAGATAAAGCAAGAGGCGCTTTAAAAACATTAGCAACAGAAGAAGGATTTGAATCATTTGTTATTCCGGATGATGTAGGTGGACGTTATTCTGTTTTAACACCAGTTGGATTACTGCCGATTGCTGTTAGCGGTGCAGATATTGAAGCAATGATGAAGGGTGCTGCAGCTGCAAGAGACGATTTCAGTGTATCTGAATTGAAAGATAATATTGCTTATCAATATGCTGCTGTACGTAATGTTCTTTATAATAAAGGGAAAACAATTGAAATGCTAATCAACTATGAGCCAGGCTTACAATATTTCTCTGAGTGGTGGAAACAATTATTTGGAGAAAGTGAAGGGAAAGACCAAAAAGGAGTTTATCCTTCTTCAGCCAATTTCTCAACAGATTTACACTCATTAGGTCAGTATGTGCAAGAAGGACGTCGTGACCTTTTTGAAACAATTGTTAAAGTAGACAAACCTCGTCATGAACTAACAATTGAAGCAGAAGAAAACGACTTGGACGGATTAAACTATTTAGCTGGTAAAACAGTTGACTTTGTTAATAACAAAGCTTTTGAAGGTACATTACTAGCACATACAGATGGTGGAGTGCCAAACTTAATCGTTACAATTCCAGAAATGAATGAGTACACATTTGGATACTTAGTGTATTTCTTCGAAAAAGCATGTGCTATCAGCGGTTACTTATTAGGAGTTAACCCATTTGATCAACCAGGAGTAGAAGCATACAAAGTAAATATGTTTGCACTACTTGGCAAACCAGGATTTGAAGAGAAAAAGAAAGAACTTGAAGGCCGTTTATAATAAGTAAGGTTAAATGAAAAAGAAGTATATAGCCCGATTTTTCCTATTCTTAATCGAATGAGAAAAAACGGCTATATACTTTTTTTATGGAAAAGAAAACTCTAGGCATTATCACGGGTGGTTTTGATTTGAAAGGAGGTACCCATGCTAACAAATCTTGTGGCACCTGAAACAGAACCATCATATGAAATTCGAGAGAAATATAACTTGCTAGGATTAGAAGTCGAAGAAAATCCTATGGGAATTACAATCGAATCTACCCATTGGGTTATGGAGAAGGCGATAATCAGTTAACCATTAAAAAAGTGAACAATGGCATTCCTTACGTAGAAGATGCAACATCGATTGCTGAACATGGACTTCGTGAATATATTTGAGCAGATACTCGTTTTGAAGATCCAAATGGCCTTATGGCAAGCGCTAAAAGATTATTAAAGGAGTGATAGAAGCCGAAAGTAAGTTGGAAGGTGACAGCAGCGGAACTATCTAAGATAACTGGATTAGCAAAAGATAAATTTAAAGAAGGTAAAGTTGTTAGGGTTAATGCTGATGATTTCCCTACGCTAATCATTAAGGTAGAAGAAAGGAAGCAAATAGCAATGCTTAATAAAATTGAAGAGATTAAACAAGCTCTTAAGTGTGAGTGTTATCTCCCTGCTTTAGCTTTAGCATTGACACTTCCAGATATTTGTGGACAGATAGAATATCATCAGTTTGTGAATAAAAAAGGAAATAGATTATTTGGGAAACAATACAAAGCTGGGTTGACAATTGGGTTGATCACCGGTTTGCAGATTCTAATGGTTATACAAAAAAAGGTAATAGGGCGAATAACCCCTTTTTTACAGGTAAAATGTGTTATCAGTTAAGGTGCTCGTATTTACACTCGGGTAATTCGGATATTGAAGATTTTGGTGAAAAGGAAGACGGAAATAATCGATATTTATACTTCTCCGAGCTCTGTGTAAATGGTTGTAATAGTTTCGGTGAAATGTGGGGAAATCAACCAAAGACTGTTGGCAAAATAGAGAAGCTAAAACACATTAGTATTGATGTGGGTGAACTCTGTAATAACTTATGTTTATCTGCTGAAGAATACTACCAGCATAAAGTTAAAGAGGCCTTTAAAAATCATAAAATTAAGAAGGTAGATATACAGGCTTTTAATAATAAGTTTATAAGGTAGTATTGGATCTTTGCTCTTCTGAGTAGGGATTTTTTTATTTGCAGGATTTTAAATTTTGGTATAGAAATAATAACTATCAGCAGTAAAGGAGGGACGTGCTATGAAAGATCCAGGAGTGGGAGGAGTAAAAGTTTCACTAGATCCACCAGCAGGCGGTTATACCGACCCGATTGTCGGGGGAGGGTCGTTTCAATTCGACCCGCCTATAGGTTGGTAAAAAATAAGCCCTTCTCGTATGAGAAGGGCTTTTAGTATTTATTCTAAATTATCAACAGCATATTGTGCCTCGTCTGGAGTAAATTTTTCTCCAGCCTCTGAAATTAACTGATCGTAAATAGCGGAATTTGACATGTCCATAGTTTCGGCATATGTTTTTGCTTTTTCCAACGCATTTGCTTTCCAATCAAATTCAATGTTATCGATCGCGTATTGAGCAGCTTCTTTCGGAAAATTCTCTCCATACTCAGATGTTAATTGATCGTATATGCCTGCTTTCGACATATACATAGTTTTTGCATAGGTTTCTGCTTTTTTTAATGCGGATTTATATTCACGAGGTACACTATTTTCTTTCTCTTCAGCAGCTTTTTCCTTTTCGGCTTCTTCAGCAGCAGCCTTTTCTTCAGCTTCTTTCTTTTCAGTAGTTTCTTCTTTTTCAGCTTTTTCACTATTATCATTAGTTGATGCTACTACTTCACTTGTTTTTTTCTTCGTTGATGAAGCATCTTGATCAGAATCTTCCCCTCCACTTGCTGCTGCACCAATTATAATCACTGCTAGTAACCATACCCACCATTTTTTATAAAAAGGTTTTTTTACTTTTTCTTTCTTTGTCAAAATATTTCCCCCTAGATATGTAATTTATATCAGTACCATTTTAAACTTTACCCTACAAACATACTATAGTTTCGACAAAAATAGACAAAGATTTTTTATTCTTCATCACTCCATTCATATAAATCATCTAATTTACAGTTTAACAACCTTGATAACAATAATGCCTTCTCCATCGGGATAAATAATTCCTTTTTCTCATATTTACGTAGCTGCCTAGTACTTATATTAATTTCTTTTGCTATGTAATCTTTTCTATACCCACTAGTTTCGATTATTTCTTCGATATGACATATCCACATAATTATCACCTACTAAATTATTCTCTATTTCTGTAAAAAAACCTCATGTAAAAGAAGAAAAGGAAAAAATACAAGATATGTTGGGAGGCCGGCATGTTTTTGGAATCAATAGAGAGCAAAAAGAAATAATTATCCATGATGTAAAGGTAGCTGCAGAAGGAAGTATGGCATATTGGTCAGCGGATTTAGGAGATAATGCATTAATTGTTGATATCGGAAGCGGTACGGTAAATGCAGCACAGATAAGGGATAGAAAGCATATTAATAGATCTTCGGATACTTTCAATTTTGGTACGGATACTATAAATAGGAAAGACGATTATTATTCATTAGCACGAGGTGTTGCAGTAAATTTAACACAGCTTAAATGGGATAGAAAAGCTGTTGTTCACATATGTGGTGGGATAGCGAAAGAATTCGAGGAGACATTTAAACAATTTTTTCCTAATACGAGTATATTAATTCCGAAATACAGACAAAAAACAAAGATACAGCTACTGCATCCAGTGTACACCAATGCCGTTGGTGGATTCGAGTTAGCAAAGAGGGTGTATAAATAATGGCCAAAAGAACACTGGAAGAAAAAATAGAGAAGAAGCGGGAAGAGGCGTGAAGAGGGGAAAGATCGTATTGTTGTAAGTGTGTCCTTTAAGTATACCGATCCATACGAGCTGGGATTATTAGAACATCTATGGAGGTTTAGCAAAAGTCATTTTTTAAAGCGATTGGTCGATAGAGATAAAGAGGGTGTAATGGTAAGTCCAACTTTTGCTATGGAGTACCATGAGGAAGCAGAGGAAGAGGATGTTTCAAGTTTCTTATAGCCTCCCTCCTCCTCTTTTTCTACAATCCCTAAAGCCCTGAGACCCAAAAACCCTAAGTTATTTAATAAAAATGGTGTTTCAAGAAAGGAGAGGGGACCTTGGATAATTCAGACACTCTTTTCGGACGAAAAGACATGGTTGCTCGAGCAAAAAAGATTACTCCTTCTACACCTAAAAAAATTCGAAAGCAGCGCATCGATAAAAAGCACGATATTAAAATTCAGTTAAGTGCGGATGATAAGTTGCTGAAACAAGAAGCCAGGAAACGCAATCTAAAATTAACTCCTTTTCTTGAAATGATAGCGAAGCATGAACTTTCTAAAACATATTCATATAATCATAGCTTTCCTTACGATAGATACGGAAGCTTTGTGCATGTGAAGTTAGAAAAAATCTTTTTTGAAATGATCCAATTCGATGTCCGACGAAATGGACATAACTTACAGAGAAGTAGCACATCGAATAGTTAAGACTTATATAGAAAGAATTTCCGGCATTAAAATAAATTCCTGGGGTGAACGATAATGATTTTTAGCGCACTGGATGTTATCGGAAAAGAAAAAGTGATAATAGAAAACAGAAAAGGATTAAAAGAAGCAGGGATGTGGGAGAGATTGACCAATAGCTTTTTCTCCCCACGCAATCCAAAACACACGTTTACTTTTTATGTTCCGGAGTATTTATTTCTGCGATCCGTTTCATTCTGTGAGGATGTTTCTGATGAGATAGATGGTAAATTTGAAACAAATAAACTTGCGAAAATATTGTATGAGGATTTTCTGCAGCATTTCAGAAAAAAGAATGACCTTCATGAAATCTATAAAAAATTAACTATCCGTGATCTATCTCCTTCTATTATAAAACCATATCAAACAGAAGTAGCGTATGAGGGGGGGCTGTTTGAAGAACTGAGAGGGTTTCAAGAAGTGAGGGTTACTTTGTCGCACCAACAGGCATTAAAAGGAGAGTTTATCTTGAGTGCTCTGGATATTTATCCAGAGCACTCATTTACATTAGAAAATATTTTGGAAATAACGTACAGCAATTTTATCGACGATTATCGCAAGTCGTTAATTAAAAATCCCATTGAAAAAATCGTACAATATGTATAAAAAAAGTGACCACTTGACCAAACAAATGACCACATATTTTCTAAAATAATACGAGAACATACGAAAGTATATCTATTGAAAAAGTCGCTTTCCTTCTATATTATAAAGAAAATAAAAATATACGAAAGTGCAAGTTTATAAAGTAAATATGTTTGCACTACTTGGCAAACCAGGATTTGAAGAGAAAAAGAAAGAACTTGAAGGCCGTTTATAATAAGTAAGGTTAAATGAAAAAGAAGTATATAGCCCGATTTTTCCTATTCTTAATCGAATGAGAAAAAACGGCTATATACTTTTTTTATTTCTCAAAATAGAAAATTTGATTAAGTTCGTTGATATGCTGAAGCAGAGAGCAGGTAGAATACACGAAGACTCCTATGGGGAATTGCGAGACAAGTGAGACCCCGCAGCGCAGCGAGGAGGCTCGACGCCCGCGCGTGCCATTTGAGAGCACCTATTTTTCAGAGTAAAGACCCATGCTTATAAGGTTCGCACCATGGCACAAGAAAAGAAGAGTTTCTTAAGATTTAGAAGCAGGGAGCAGTCAGAATACACGAAGACTCCTATGGGAATTGCGAGACAGGTGAGACCCCGCAGTGCAGCGAGGAGGCTCACCGCTCGCCCCATGGAAAGCGAAGTGTATTCTGACTGCGGACTTCATTTAGGGAGCTAAACCATATTTTCAGAGACTTTCTAAAAATAAAACTCCAATGTTTGAGGCGAGAATTTTAGGCTAAATAAATAATAGATACAACAAACAGAGGAGGATTTAGCATGTTAGATGAAAGAGAACAAGCATTGATGAAATCATTACAGGAATGCATGATTGCCTGTAATCATTGCTTAATGGAATGCTTGGCAGAAGATCATGAAGATATGATGATAGATTGCATTCGACTAGATCGAGAATGTGCAGAATTTTGCTCGTATTTAGAACAAGCCCTTATTCGAAAATCTCCCTATGCATTAGATTTGAATAAATTATGTTTATCAATTTGTGAAGCATGTGCAGTGGAATGTAGAAAACATGAGCATAAACACTGTCAATACTGTGCAGATATTTGTACACAATGTGCTGAAGCTTGTAAAAACTTTATGGAGTAAGGTGTAAAAACAGCTAGAAGATAAAAGGTGCCATGGAATCCATTTGATTTCCGGCACCTTTTATTAGGTAATCACAATTAATTCATCCGTGACCTCGATTATAAAAGAAGATTCAGGATTGAAAAATGTTTTTTCACCCCTTTTCACCCCTAAAAGAAGATTTCCTTTTCGTAATAATTGGGTACTTAACGCTGCAAATTCTTGTTTCGCTTGAATATTTAAATTTTGCAATGGTAAAATCTCTAGTTTCTTTTCTCTAAATTGAGTAAGTAAGTCAAGGAATGCAATCATCGTGTCCTGTGAACTTAAACTACTGTGCATAACAAAGCTAGTTAAACTATTTGTCTCGATAATTTCATCTGCCCCTGCTCTTTTCGCATTAGATACTTGTTCAGTTTTTAGGATTTCAACAATACAAGGAATCCTTGGATTTAATCCTTTTACAGCTAAAAGCGTTAGAATAGAACTCATATCTGCCTGAAGCTCATCTTTGCTTTGATCAGCAGTTATCATGACTTTATCTGCGTCAGTGACATTCGCCTGTAGCAAGGTGCTATCAAGGTTGGGGTTTCCATGAATAAAATGAATGGATTCTGACAATGGATTCGTCTTTAAGGATGCATCGATTAATGTAATAGCAGCTTGTGTTTGTTCATTTAAAAGCGAGTAGATAAGTGCTTTAGAACGCTCATTCCAACCAATGATTAGAATGTGATTTTTTCCTTTAAAAGTTGATCTGCCTTCCATAAAAGCATTTTGTTTGGAAACTGCAGCAGTAGCTAGTGCAACAAAATATGTAGAGATAAAACCAACTCCAGTAAAAATAAGGGCAATTCCAGTCAATTTGCCTAAAATAGTGCCAGGAACATAATCCCCATATCCAACTGTGGATGTTGTAATAATAGCCCACCAGATTCCATCGAAAAAAGTCGGAAATTTATTTGGTTCGATAAACGTAATAGCTAAACCAAATGAAGTAATAATAAGGATGGAAATAAACAAGATTCTTAATGTCATTGGTAAACGTAAAAAGGCAGTAAGTACATTATTAGGCAATCTATTCACCTCTTATAGTATGTATTCATTATATGAACATTTTTCTTCGGGGCTGAGCAAGGGCGCCCCGCGCTTTTCTCAGTATAGACAAATTAGCTAGCATTCAGACTATATTAACATGCTCGCTTACAGGGTTTCTCTGATGTACATTACCCTTTATCTAGCTACTCTATGCGTAAAAAAACCAGCAAATAAAAGGAGAAATCTTTTATTTGCTGGTTATACGGGAAGTATGTTAGTTAAGGTCGAGACAATTGATAGAAGGAAGCAAGTTCCTTTTGGTGCTTTTTTAAGTTCTCATACTCATTTAAATTAGAGAGCATTCCTTGAATGATAGGGGTCCGGGGGTTATCTTTCATCACTTCTGTTTCTAGAACCTCTAAAGTGATTTCTATTTCCTCTTTATTTGGATAATATTCTATTTCTTTTCTAATTTGATCAATAATTTCAAGCGCTTTTTTTGAATCAGATAATATAAAGTTTATCTTTGGTTTGATAAAAAATTTAGGTAAATAATTTTCAGTGATTAGTGGCTCTTCTTGATTTAGTTCCTTTACAATCGAATCCATTCTTCTTAGAAGATACTCTGCAATATTTCTAGTGTTAAATGGATTTTTTTCTATTATTAATAATTTTAAGAAGGACTGAGCAAATCCCTCATACATTATTACTAAATCAAATAAAAAATTCTTGTATTGCTCTCCGTAAATACGAAATAAACAATTTAGTGCAAATTCAATTAACTGTGATTGCATCTGAAACATAAGTGTTCGTATAGACTCATTTAACGGAATGGCTTGTTCTCTTGTTTGCATAATGATAAATTCTTTATGTTTTAATGCATTATCAAACATATATGTCGTTTGTTGAATCAACTTTTCTCTATCTGAAATATCTTTTTGGCTAATCGAATCAAACATTGTAATCATTTCATCGTAATAAAAATGAAATATAGCAAATAATAAAGAATCTTTTGATTTGAAATATAAATAAAAAGCACCTTTTGATATACCACAATCATTGGCAATTTCTTGTATAGAAGTAGAAGAGTAACCTTTTCTTGCAAATAATTTTAGTGCAGATTCAATAATAATTTTTTCCTTCTCTTTCAAATGAATGCCTCCTAATTTTTAAAAGATAAGAAACTCTAAGGAAAATTCTTCCTTGGAATCACCTTTAAAAACGATAGACTCCTTTCCTATACAAAACTCACACGAAAGAGAATCATTTTAATAATACAAAAAAACACATTAAATTTGAAGTGATTATCAAATTATATAACTTTTTGATTTAGATTGGCTTCGTTTGCAAGTTTTTCTTTCTATAATAGTGATGTAGTCAGTTGATAATTGAATATATGGATATAAATTTACAGAGGAAACCAATAAGATAGTTTTTTAGAGTGACAGTAAAATCATTACAATTTTCCCTTTTTTGTGTGAAAGAGGAGATAAATCTCTTCTTCTTTCAAATTACATGATAAAAAGAGGCAGATTTGCTAATTGGATTTTGGCTAATTTTCTGAAATACTTAATTGTATATTTCGACAGATTCCTATATGATAATTATTATCATCCTTACATTAATTTGTCGAATCTATTTTTTCGTAATAAAATTAATTACTTGACGTTAATTTATTATAAATATATACTTACTTACATATAGTAAGTGAAAGATGGTTAGGTTGTTTATATTTATAAATAGCAATATTATTGTATAACAGTGCTATGTTTTTAAACAAAATAACAGAAGAACTAACATTCCTAAGGGAAAAAGGAGATTATAGAAATGGAAAAAGAAGTCATCAATCTTCTTCAAAATAAAATGGAGTTAATCCAGTTAAATCATACAACTAATTTATGTCTTGTTGGCCCAATTAAGCTTCCGGTGCAGTTAGAGGATAACGTGATAACATTTCAATGGTATACATGGCTGCCAACGGAAAAGAATCAAACAAAGGAAGAAATATTAGAGATGCTTCCATCATTAAATTTAGCAGATCACCAGCAATCCTCTGTACTTGTATACGGTGATTTTAGTACAGCAGATGATGCCATTATCCGTATGCATAGTATATGTCATACAGGAGATATTTTCGGAAGCAAACGTTGTGATTGTGGCTTCCAATTGCGAGAAGCAATGAAAATGATTGTGGACAATGGCAGTGGAGCATTGTTTTATATTGCTAACCATGAAGGAAGAGGCATCGGTTTATTTTCTAAATCTTTAGCTTATCTTCTACAACAAGAAGGACTAGATACAGTAGAAGCAAACAATGCCCTTGATTTTCCAGATGATCTTCGTAGCTATGAAGAACCAATTAAAGTTCTGCAGTTTCTACGTCAAAAACAAGTAAAACTGATAACAAATAATCCGAAAAAATTAGAAGCATTAAAAGTAATGGGACTTGCTGCAGAAGAGAATATTCCAATTTGGGGAGATATCTCTGCATTTAATGAAAACTACTTGAATACAAAAGTTCAGAAATCAGGTCATATTCCGTTAAGTGAAAAAATCGTCAGAATATAAGGGAGAATAAGGATGAAAAAAGATCAGGATTTTATGAGAATGGCATTAGATCTTGCGGCAACGGCAAAAGGAAAAACAAATCCGAATCCAGTTGTCGGCGCAATCCTTGTGAAAGATGGTGTAATAGTGGGGTCAGGCATCCACCGCAAAGCAGGGGAACCGCATGCAGAGGTACATGCTTTTAACATGGCAGGAGAGCATGCAAAGGATGCCACTCTTTACGTCACACTGGAGCCTTGTTCTCATTACGGGAAAACACCTCCATGTGCAAAGCTTGTGAAAGAGTCTGATGTAAAGAGAGTGGTTATTGCAACAGAAGACCCTAACCCTGCAGTAGCAGGAAGAGGGATCAATATACTGAAAGAAGCAGGTATTGACGTAGAAGTGGGAATATTAAAGGAAGAGGCACAAAAATTAAATGAACGCTTTATTCATAATATGATACATCAAACTCCATTTGTTATTTCAAAAGTTGCCATGACATTAGACGGGAAAATTGCTGCGTATACGGGTCATAGTCAATGGATTACTGGGAAAGAAGCAAGGCAAGAGGTCCACTTTTTACGCAATGAAGTGGACGGTATTCTCGTGGGAGTAGGAACTGTATTAGCTGATAATCCTAAATTAACGACAAGGCTAGCTATTCCTTCTAAAAATCCAGTGCGAATTATAATGGATTCTCATCTTCGAACACCTGTTGATGCTAACGTAGCGGACTGTTCAGAGGCTGCTACTATTATTATTACAACCAAAAGTAAAAATGGTGAAAAAGCAAAAGCTTTAAAAGAAAAGGGCGTACAAATCATAACTGTTTCTGAATTGCATGGCAAGATTGATCTTAGTGAAGCATTGAAACAGTTATATAAAAATGGCATTACAGATATTTTATTAGAGGGCGGAAGTGAACTAAATACAAGCTTCCTGCGTGCAGGGCTTATTCAAAAATACATCGTTTATATGGCACCGAAAATTTTAGGTGGGAAAAATTCTTATACATCTTTTAGAGGCAATGATGTAGAGACAATAGATGAAGCCGTCCATTTACAATATGAAGAAGTGGAGAAAATAGGATCTGACTTAAGAATTATTGCCTATCCTATTCAATAAAAGATAACAGTAAAAGTTAATGAGAGAGAAGTTGAAAAAAATGACGGTACTACATGCAGATGTTTGTATAGTTGGTGCGGGGCCAGGTGGAGCATTATTAGCTTATCTATTGGCACAAGCAAATATTTCAACCTTGTTATTAGAACGTCATCAACATATTAATAAAGAGTTCAGAGGAGAACACTTAAATGAAGAAGGAGTAAAGGTCCTTCATCAAGCCGGCTTATATAAAAAGCTAGAGGATATTGGCTTATTGCATATGGAACGAGTCGAATTTGTGGAAAAGGGAAAAGTGTTTAAGACGATTTTACCTGATTCAAATAGCTCTCATACAGGCATACATGTTCCACAAAATCATTTATTAAAATTATTAGTGAAGGAAGCAAAACAATTTTCTTCTTTTCGACTGCAGATGAATAGTAGAGTAGTAGATGTTCAAAAAGATGTCCATTCTAATTATAACGGAGTCACAGCAATTATAAATAACGAAAAAACAACGATTAAAAGCAAAATTATTGTAGCAGCAGATGGCAGATTCTCCATTATAAGAAATAAAGCAGATTTTCCTGTTGAAATGATTCGGCATGGATATGATTTATTATGGGCAAAAGTACCTGCACCGTCTAATTGGGAGCCAACGATAAAAATGGCGCTTGTAAAGGACAGGCAAGTTTCTTTATTCACTCAATATGGAGGGTATATTCAAATTGGCTGGAATATTGAAGAAGGCACATTTCCACAAGTAAAAAAGGAGTCTTTTCAAGTTTTTATAAAAGGGCTCGTAGAAGCATTTCCTGAACTAGAACAAACAGTGACTGAACATATTCGCTCTTGGCAAGATTTTGTCCTATTAAAAGTACAAAGTTCAAAAAGCTCCTTATGGGTGAAAAATAATGTTGTGCTATTAGGGGATGCGGCACATACAATGAGTCCAACTGGGGCATTTGGTTTAAACAGCTCGTTAAAAGATGCAGAAGTGCTTGCACAGGTAATCAAAAAAGTTCTATTGAAAAATCAGCCCCCAACCTTTTTAAAAGACTATGAAAAGAGAAGAAAAGAAACAGTAGATGCTATTCAGCTAGAACAGCTAAAGCGAGAAACAAGCTTTAAAGATCATTTTGATATAAAGTGAAACTTCAAGCTTATTTGTCTATTATGAGCTGGTTTAATCAATGGAGGGAAAAGATGAAATATGGTTTTGATATTGATGACACGCTAATTAATTTAAGAGAGCATGCCTTCCGCTTGTATAATCAAAAATTGAATAAAAATCTTGATTTACGAGTATTTCAAGCAATAAAAACAGTAGAAATTCATGAGCCGTTTGGTTTGCTTGCACATGAAGGAAAAGCGTTGTGGAATTCCTTGCGGGAGGATATTTATTTCACGAATTGTCCGCCATTTCCTATGGCAGTAGAAATGCTGAATGAGCTAGTGAAAAACGGTCATGAAGTGTATTATATTACCGCGAGAAAGAAACAGTTTGCCGAGAAGACAATGGAATGGATGAAACAACAAGGATTTCCAATTCAAGAGGACCATTTCTATTGCGGCATGGAAGATCATGACAAGATACATATTATTAACAGTTTAGAATTGGACTATTATTTTGATGATAAGCCGGCAGTATTAGAAACACTTGCTGATACTACTATCAATGTGTATGTGAAAGATCATCCTTATAATAAGGAGTTAAACATTAATAGAATACAAGACTGGTCAGAGCTATCTATTCTATGGAATAAAAAAGAAGGAAAATAAAAAGGAAGTCAGCATTAAATAATGACTTCCTTTTTAAAGATAGTTTTCTGAATCAACTGAGTAGGGGGTGGAATTATAGTTTCATTCCCATTCTGCTTTTGTATCGTTTAATTAAAAGTTGACAGTCTACGCTTACAATTCCTTCAATTCCGTACAATTTATCGGTTAAGAAAGCTTCCATTTCTAAATTATCACGAAAGATGCCATGCATATGTAATTTACTTGGACCTGTCATATGATACAGACTCGAAACAGCTGGTTCATTTGATAATATTTCCGCCACATGTTCTAAATATTTCGGTTCAACGTCTACATTAAAAAAAGCTGACACACTCATACCAATTTTTGTTGGATTGATAACGGTTGTGAATTTTTCTATAATGCCTTGCTCCATTAATGTATTTATTCTCATTTGAACAGCTACACGGGAAATACCAACCGATTTTCCGATATCTGTATAGGAAAGGCGACTGTTTTCATGTAATAATGATAAAATTGATTGATCTGTTTTATCTAATTTAAAATTAGGAATTTGAAAGTCATTTGACATAAAATTCTCCTCCTATTGATAAGTTGAAGTAGATCATGAGCTTGAGCAGGTTGCCCAGCAAGGAATAAACTTTGCACTCGCTCTTAATGAGGAGTACAAGTTAGTCCAAATATAGTAAAGCAGTCGACTTCTTTTTTTTGCTTTAATGGATATGAGGAACAACAAGTCCACCATATAAAAAGGCAAGAATGATAACTAAAGCAGGGTGTATTTTTAATTTTTGTAATAATAATAAAGCGATAACAGCAATAATAACAGATTGAAAAAGTCCTAATGAATGATAAGAATCTTGAAACATTTCCCATGTAAGCATAATCATTAAAGCCGTGATAACTGGTTGGACCATGATAGTCATCCCTTTAACAATAAGAGAATCTTTATGTTTACTCATTATATTTATTAAAAAAATTAGGGCGAATGCAGAAGGAAGTACTGTAGCAATCAGTGCAACAAGAAAACCAAGCCATCCTCCCATTCCATAGCCAACATATGCAGCAATCTTTGTTGCTATAGGACCTGGTAAAGCATTTCCTAATGCAAGCATATTTGAAAACTCTGCATTAGAAAGCCAATTATAACGATTAACAATTTCTTCATACATTAATGGAATAGATGCAGGACCGCCTCCATAGCCAAGCATATTTGCTAAAAGGAAACTTAAGAAAAGGCTAATTAAGATCATGTATTATATACCTCTTTCTTTCTTATGAAGCACCTTTGCTTTAATCTTAAAGTGAAAGGCTCCATACAATAAAAATAAGAAAATAACAATCGCTGGATGAATGGAAATAGTTTGGATAAGAGTTAAACAAACAACAGTCAGTAAAATCCCAATATAAATTCCCAATCCTTTCACTGCTTTTTCACCAAACTCATACGCCATTATTCCTAGCATAACAGCAATTACCGGAAGTACTGCAGAAATCATGCCAGTAACGATAGTGGAATGACTTAATACATTAACAAAGGTAATTAATAACACCATTGCTAAGCAGGTAGGCAGAATATGAGCTAAAACCCCTATAATGGCACCAAGTGTACCCTTTAGCCGATACCCTAGATAGGCAGACATTTTTGTGGCAATTGGTCCAGGCAGTGTATTTGCAATGGCTAAAACCTCACCAAATTCATCATTATTAATCCATTTAAATCGATTAACCGCTTCGTGGCGAATAAGTGGAATGACGGAAGGACCTCCACCAAAACCAAAAATTCCCGAACGCATCATTCCAATAATCAGTTCTTTATAGATCATTTCTTTTTCCTCTCCTTTATGTTTTGTTCATACTGTAATTAAGTTGGAGTTATCCTTAACAATACGTAATAATAATAGCATATTTATTAAGGGTAAATGACATTAATAGAGAAAAATATTTACTTATTTGTTTCCTGTTTATGTAGAGTTTGCATAAAATAATAATTGAAAGTTATTTG
>JBDNRM010000017.1:0-24399 GCA_047718615.1 Bacillus sp. (in: firmicutes)
ACAAAAATGTGCCGCTTTTAGTCTATTCTATAAGGTGGGGGTTTTTCCAGTTCAACGACAGCAATTAATGGATCAAACGACTTGATTGAAGTGGAAGGTGCGAGACTCCGGTGGGATTAGCGAGACAGCTGAGACCCTGCAGGCCAAGGGCCGAAGCGGCTAAAGCCGAACCCCACGGAAAGCGAAGTGTATGCAGGCTGCGGGTAATTACCACAAACCTTCTTTTTTTCATGAATAAAAAACCCAAACCATGATACGAAATATTTTTTACCTCTTCGTATCATGGTTCGGGTTTATCTTCGGCAGGTATACTTATGTTCCAGCTTCCTAAAAACGACCTTTTAATGAAATTTTTTCCTTAAATTTTGAATTTATTTACCACAACTAATAATTCTTCTGCCATTACTGTTAGCGCTTTTGCAGAGGTTGTAATCTCTTCCATTGAAGCAAGCTGTTCTTCAGAAGCAGCTGCTACCTCTTCCGCGCCACTTGCATTTTGTCCAGCAATGGATGATATATCAGCAGAAGAAGAAGTTACTTCCTGAAGACCTGCTGACATTTCTTGCACGGTTGCAGATACTTCTTCAATCTCAGGGGTCATTTCCCTTGTGCTTTTGATTATTTGTTCAAATTTATCAGAAGTTGCTTCTGATATCTCTAAACCATCTTCTGCATTTTTGGATACTTTCCCCATAATAGTAACAGACTGTTCTGTATCCATTTGAACTTCTCCAATAAGAGAAGCAATATGTTTTGCAGATGTTTGCGACTGTTCTGCCAGCTTTCTTACTTCATTTGCTACAACAGAAAATCCTTTTCCGTGCTCACCAGCTCTTGCAGATTCAATTGCCGCATTTAATGCTAATAAATTGGTTTGATCTGCTATTGAACTGATTACTTCTATTATCTTGCCAATTTCTTTAGAGCGGTGGTGCAAAGAATCAATTACTAGGTTTGACTGTTTGACAGAATCATAGATAAATTTCATTTGTGTTAAGTTTTTTTCAACAAAAAGTCCACCTTCTTCTGCAACTTTTGATGTTTCTTTTGATAAAGCTGATACAGTCGAAGATCGTTCTGCTATTTGTAGAACTCCTTGTAAAATTTCTTCTAATGAATGGCTATTATTTTCAATTTTGCTTGTAATATTTTCAGCATCACTAGCAATTTGCTGAACAGAAGTGCTTACTTGATCAGATGCTGCTGAGGTTTGCTCTGCACTTGCCATTAATTGTTCAGATGACGCTGTCACTTGTTCCATAGCTTTATTTAATTGATCAACGATTTGTCTTAAATAAAGCTGCATTTGTGAAAAACTTTTAGAAAGCTGTCCAATTTCATCATTTGATTCCACGTTGATCGTTTCCGTTAAATCACCGTTGCTAATTCGATTGGCACTATTTGTTAATTTCTTTAATGGAGAAATAATAGACCTAATAATAAAAAGAACAAGTCCACTACCAATTAAAATAGAGGCTACTAACACAATAGCCGTTACGACAAATATACTCATAGATGCCTGTGATATCTCCGAATCAAACATTATTCCAGAAATTTTCCATCCAGTTTTGTCGTCCGTTTCATATACCACTATTTTTTTGTTCTGTTCCTCAATATAGTTATATTCTCCACTTTTATTTCCGTAAATTTCTTTTAACCAATTAGGTTGCCCTGACGGTTTTGTACCTGATTTTTCATTAGGATGATAAATATAATTTTCGTTTTTATCCAATAAGACTAAATAGCCCTGTTCGCCAATTTTGCTTCCGCGAATCATATCTTTTAGCGAGCTGATTTTCAAATCAATTCCTATAACACCTTTTTGATCATATGTAGATTTTGCAAACGTTACAATTGAATTCCCTGTTCTTCCATCTTCCCGAGGCTGCAGCATTACAATCTTGCCATTTGCTTTCATTGCCTCTTGATACCAAGGCTCTGCCGTTGGTTCTAGGTCACTGGGAACCTCTTGATTTGCATTTAAGAACATTTCTCCATCTTCTCGAACATAATAAACATTGGAAACATCTTGATTTTGACCTAAATATTGTGTAAACATATTTAGAATTTCATCTGTGTTGCCATCAACCATTGTTGCCTCAATATTATTTGCTAAAAAAGTGGTGTCTTGTTCTTTTTTATCAGTAATTTTTCTAATTTCTTCATGGATGAAGGATACGCTTTGATGTGCAGAAATAATCATGTTTTTTCCAATTTTTTGTTTTGCACTTATGTAGGATATAGAACCAATAATTAAACTAGGTATAACCAAAATAGATAAAAAAGATAAGATCAATTTCTTTCTCATTGACATTGCTCGGTTTCCTTTTTTATATACGTTTTTTTTACTAAATACATTGTTCCTTTTTTTTTCTTTGCCATCTCCCTCCTTCTTTTTTCTTATACGTCTCCATTTTAATCCCATTAAAATTGCTCCTTTAAAACTAGTGATATGAATTTTATCGACAATTCAGCAAATTATTATAGTAAAATAGCCACTTTTCAGAAAAAAGTTTAGAAAAAGAAAGTTTTTTGTTTAAATCCCCTTCAAAAAGTCCTGTTTTTCCTCTTTTTAAACCACAACATGTGTTAATGGCAGCTTTTGCATATAATTTTTTATATTCGCGATAACTACTTCTCCTATTCTTTCTGCACACTCTTCTGTTGCACCGCCAATATGACTAGAACAGATAATATTATCTAGTTGTGCCAGTTCGAGGTTTGGTGGCTCCTTGCTAAACACATCAAGGGCAGCCCCCTTTATTTTGTTTTCTTTTAAACATTGTATAAGTGCTGCTTCATCAATTAAATCTCCTCTGGAAATATTAATTAAATAAGCGCTTTTTTTCATAAGAGACAGATTTTGTTTGTTTAATAAATGATAAGTAGACTTTTTCAAGCTGGTGCATATTACGAGATAATCTGTTGTCTTTAAAAGCTCTTCCAACTCGAGGAACTGAACACCTAGTTTGTCTGCTGCTACTTCATCTTTATAATTTCCGTATGCAACGATATCCATATCAAATCCTGTTGCTCTTTTCGCTACTTTTTTACCAATCTCCCCAAATCCAATAATCCCCAGTCTTTTTCCTTCTAAATCATTTCCCATTAATAAATTCCAGCCACCATTTTTCACGATTTCATTTGATTGTGCTAAATGTCTTGAACTGCACAGAAGTAAACCAAAAGCTAAATCTGCTACTGACGAGGCATTTTGTCCTGGTGTATTGGTAACGGATATCTTTCGTTTTGCCGCTTCTTCTAAATCAATACTGTCAACTCCTGTGCCAAACTTTGAGATATATTTCAACTTTGGAGCAGCATCCATGATAGTTCGATCGATTTTTTCTACACCTGTTATAATTATTTCTGCATCACTTACATGATCAAGCAATGATTCTTTTTTTGTTACAATCGACGTGACTTTTGCTCCATTTTTTTCTAATTCTTCAGTTATTTTTTTATTTTCTGCTACAAACACTTCACTTAAGGATAACAAAACTTTTGTCATCGTTGCACCTCTCTCCTATTGATTAGTCATTTCAAAAATGCTTTTTTTATTTATTATGATATAAAAGCTAACATTAATCATCAATTTTCGGGAAAAATATGCTTTTTTTGTAGGTTACCATGCATTGCAACTCTCAATGAGTCCGCAGCCTGCATACACTTCGCTTTCCTGCGGGCGAGCGTCGAGCCTCCTCGCTACGCTGCGGGGTCTCGTCTTTCTCGCATTCCCGCGGGAGTCTTCGTGTATGCAGGCTACTCCTTGCTTTAATTATCACAAACTTAACCAAACTGCCTATTTTCATCCTTCATGGTATTTTAGATAATCTGAAAAATACAAACTATTTTCCTATTTGTTATGCTAAAATGGATGGCAGGAATAATGACATAAGGAGAGATAATATGTCTATATGGAAAGTTAAAAGAAAAGTTAAAAATGTACTTATACAAGAAAATGACCAAGAAACACAAGAAATGAATGGACAGATTCAAGTTGCTGCTGATCAACTAAACGGTGTGGTGGAACAAATGAAACTCGCTGCCTGCTCCTTAAATACCACCTCTGAATCTAGTAAAAACAGTACTTTAGACTTAATGAAGCAAAGTGAAAGGACCGTAGAATATACCCTTCAAGTATCCGACAAAATGCGGACAATTGAATCATCTGCTAGTGAAATTTCTATGGTATCCAAAAAAATTCATGAACACAGCCAATCATCCTATAACGAGTTAATTCATTCTCTATCTTCTTTGTCTGCCTTACAAGAAAAATACGATTCATTATTATCCAATCATTATTCATTGCTTAAACAAATGGAAAGTTTAGTAAATCACTCTCATAATATTAATAAGATTCTTTCAACAATCGGATCTATTTCTCAACAAACGAGTATTCTTTCTTTAAATGCTACGATAGAGGCAGCAAGAGCCGGAGAACATGGGAAAGGTTTTGCTGTAGTTGCAAGCGAAGTTGGCAAACTTGCCAATCAAACAAGTACTGCCGTTGAACAGACAAGAAATAATATTTTACAAGTACAAGAAGAAATTTCCATTACTACAAATATGGTTCAAACAGAAACAGAACAAATCGAATCTGGTTCAGGCGAATTACAGCATATTGGAAATTTATTAGACAACTTTAAAAATAATTTAAATACAATTACCTCCATGGTTTCTAATTCTAGTGAAGAGGTGGATGCGCAATCTACAAGTGTTAAAGAGATAGCCAACCTTCTAGAGGAAATCTCCAAAAGGACGATTTATAATAAAGAATATGTTTCTCAAGTAATTAACGATATGGATCAACAGCACAAAAACGTTGAGGAAATAATCATGATCAATGAATTATTACATACAACTTCTGAAGCATTGCAAACGATTATCACAGTTAAAGATTCCATCTCGTTAACATCGGAACAGAAAGAATTTATTTATACTATTCAAAAGCAATTACAAGATAAAATAAACCTTTCATCTCTTTCTGAAATGAATGATGCTTATCATAAAAATTGGTTGGATACTATTTTAGCCGAGCATTCAGAGTTAGATGCTATATGGTCCAACAGACTAGACGGCAGCTTCCTTTACAGCAAACCAAAAGCTCTGCTGATCAATGCAAGTATACGAAAATGGTTTATCGAAGCATGCAAAGGAAAATCGTTTATTACAAGTGCCTATACATCTGTTTTAACCAAACGACCTTGTATTACCATTTCCTTTCCCATTTTAAAAGATCAAGAAGTTGTTGGCGTAGTTGGAGTGGATATTTCGTTTTAAATAGTGAAATAAGAAAACGTGGGAAGCAGATCATACAAACGAAGGCCGTCATATGTATATGGCGGCCTTCGTTTGTATGCTTTATCAGACTTACCTGCGCTTGTCTCTCTTTTTTGCATCTTTAAAAGGAGTTTACGCCAAGTTAGAAATCGGATAAAAAAATACTATTATAATCTATCGCTGGCAGTGCTCCAATTTTTGTTGCCACCATTGCTCCTAAGAGATTCCCTTTTTGAACATAATCTTCTAATTCCACTAGAGAAGTCGGCATTCCTTTTCTATATATATTATAAAGAATTGCCGCCATAAAGGCGTCGCCAGCTCCGGTAGTATCTTTTACTTCGATAGGATCTCCACTTGCTTTTATTGCTGTATGATACAGCAAACCATACGCCCCTTGTTCCCCCATTGTAAGAAGAACAAGCGGAATATTATATTGCTTCAACATTTTTAATCCTGCTTCCACTGACTGTACTTCAAATAAAAATAATAATTCTTCTTCTGATAATTTTAATACATCCAAAAGAGGAAAAAAGCTTCTTATAATATGTCTGCATTCTTGTTCACTTGTCCATCTTTGCAAGCGTATATTTGCATCAAAACTTACAATAAGTTGGTTATCCTTTGCAAATTTCATTGCTTTTTCCGTTGCTTTCCGCGCCGTTAAATGAAAAAGTGTTCCTGAACCAAAATAAAATATCTTTTTATCTTGAATTGTCTCCATTAGAATATCTTTTTCTGAGATAACATCATCTGGTGTATCATTGATATAAGAATGAAAATGCCGCTCTCCTTTTTTATCTAAATGAACATAAACACCACTTATTTTTTTCTCAGATGAAAAAATACTATAATCTAAATGAATGAACTCTTTTTCTAGTTCTTTTCGTACAAAAAAACTATCATCACGCCTGCCCAATTTTGTTACATAATAACTTGGAATTTTTAAACGGCTTAAATGAACAGCCACGTTAACGGACGCACCTCCAAGTTTTTGTTCAAATTTATCATTATTTGTATTCATAGAGATGTAATCAATAAATGCATCTCCTATCGAAATAATCCCTCGTTTTTCCAATTGCATCTTCCTTTACAAAAGTTTCGATATCATCATCATACTAGGATTCTTGTATATTTACCAAACTATCTTTTTTCCAACATTTCTATTTTAATAGTTGAAACCTTTTTATCCTTTTTTACGTCTTTACATATGCACTTCACTTACCATTTTTTTATTCACTATTTATGCTCAACATTAAGAAAGTTGAGCCTGCTTTATTGAAAAATTAGGAGTGTTGCTTTTGGAAGAAATTTGTTATGATATGGTAGGACATATATGCATGAAATAATAAATATACATAGTAAAAACTATAAGAAAAGTATTAGGAGTGAATAGCTTGAACGAATTATGGAATATTATTGTCGCTATTATTCTAGGAATAGTAGAAGGTCTGACAGAGTTTGCACCCGTTTCCTCTACAGGCCATATGATTATTGTCGATGATTTATTATTAAAATCAAAAGATATTTTTGATGAACCAGTGGCAAATACCTTTAAAATTGTTATTCAGCTAGGTTCTATTTTAGCCGTTGTTATTTTATTTAAAGATCGTTTTTTAAATCTTTTAGGACTTAAAAAGGATATTAACGGACAAAAAACAAGAGGACATAAATTAAGCTTAGTACAAATTTTTATTGGCCTGCTTCCTGCTGGAATACTAGGTGTATTATTTGAAGATTATATTGATGAAAATCTATTTACAATGGCTACCGTTGTTTATGCCTTAATCGCTGGGGCCATCTTAATGATTATCGCTGATTTTATCCAAAAAAGACGAAAAACACCTGTTGCATCAGTTGATAAAATTACAAATAAACAAGCTTTTTTAATTGGCCTTTTCCAATGTGTTTCTTTATGGCCAGGGTTTTCTCGTTCTGGTTCCACCATTTCAGGGGGAGTCATATTAGGATTAAGCCACCGTGCTGCTGCTGATTTTACCTTTATTATGGCCGTTCCTATTATGGCTGGAGCCAGTTTTTTATCGTTACTTAAAAATTGGCAATATATCACAATGGACGCACTTCCATTTTTTATCGCAGGTTTTATCAGCGCCTTCATTTTTGCAGTAATCTCAATTCGTTTCTTCTTAAAACTAATTGATAAAATTAAATTAGTACCATTTGCGATTTATCGAATTGTACTGGCTATTGTATTAATATTAATCTTTTTCTAAAACAACTTTGAACTATATATTGCAAAAAGCACTACCACAGTTCCGTAATGGTAGTTTTCCAATTAGCAGACTAAATCATTTTGATTTGGTCTTTTTTATTAATTTCACAAAAAGATTACGTGGTTTTAAACGATGGAATCACACTCTAGAAAGTAGTGATGTTTGTATGGTAAAAGGTACGTGATCTACTATGAACTAGGAGGATTCATTGTAATAATATGTTAAACTGACACTAGGGTATGTGAATATCTGTTCGCAAACCAACGTAAGCATATCTGTAGCACGTTCTAAAATTTTAAATGGGGGATTATATTGAATAAAATGCTGAAATTGAAATTAATATTTGTAACGCTAAGTTGTTGTGGTTTGATTATGTATTTACTTTTTTATTTTCATCAATATTCAATTAGCAATAACCAGTCTGCCCTAGAATCACATTTTAAAGAATGGCTTAAAAATGAAAGTAAAGAATATGAACCAAAAATTTTAGATGTTCGGCAATTAGACAAATCAAATTCTTATCTAGTTCTATTTGAGACGAAAGATAAAAATCAGATAGGCTACGCACGTTACTTAAAAGGATGGAACGGTAAATTTAAGCCAGATAATTACCATTTTGGAACGGAGAAAGTTCGTTTTGAAGAAATTGATACGAATATTGGTAAGTTTGGAATTGTATTAGGATTAAACCCTGCTTTAAAAATCAATCATATAAAAGCTCCAATAGTAGATGAAGCACTCAGTTTTACATTTAAAGTTTCTGAGGATCAATGGTTTTTTAGATATAAAAAAATCCCAAAAGATATAAACCATCAAGTTTTTTCCAATTTAGAATTATTTGATAAAAATAATAAAGAGCTTGAATATACAGAATTATTTTAAAAAATATTCAAAGTTAAATTCACCAATATTTTCATTAAACTATATCATCACTTAAGTTGATTATGAAAATAAGATTAATTTCTAATAAATGCTTAGCATAAACCAAGCGTTAGAGTGTAGAAAAAGTAAGACTGCAAAATTTTATACACAAGTTTCCAAAAATGAAATCACCTGTCTTTTTTCATTTATTTACTTAAAGCATATTGGGGATTCAAAAAGCATCCTATTCTTACTATTTTCTTTAAATTACTATATCTCCCCTATGCTCCAGTCATATTTTTTTGACAAGAGTTTAGAATAATATTTTTCCAATAGTAAACCGTTTTCGATTTACTAAATCCCCCCTAGTTAAAAAGGCTCATTTTAAAACGGATATGAAAAAAAACGTAGAAAATCCTTTCCATTATACCATATTTTTGGTAATATCCTAAAAGTAGCAAAAATTTGAGGAGTTAGTAAAAATGACTGTTTTACTAGATAATAATGATTTGGATAATTTATTATTTTATATAAATAAACTTCGTCAGGATTTAATTGAAGTTGGATTAAATCATGGATTAGCAAGCAAGGAAACGCTTATATTAAGTCAGAAATTAGATTATTATATTCATCAATATCAAAGAATTATTTACAATCAATCATAACTTACATCTTTATATACTATCGGGGACTCTTTCTTCATCTCCGTCTAAAAAAATGTAGTAGCACGAAACAATAATAAAGGCTGGAGAGGAAAGTTATTTTAAGCTTCTTTTGCAAAAAACTAGCTACTAAACAACAGTCTAAAAACTTATTAAACTAATTTGCACCTGATGGAAAATCGACTAACTATACAATATTGATTGCCTATACCTCTCGCCCCTTACTCTTTATCTTTATGGTTTCTTGCACTAGGTGCCATCCTGTACCTCGCATCTAGAACGCTTCCAAACATAGAATGTTTTATGCCTTTACCTTTAAAACTTTTCAAAACAAATAGGCACTGATAAACAGTACCTATTCCATATGTTTTCTTAAAACTCTTTTCTTGCCATTTTTCACTTCCAATATATCAAGCAAAAAAATGAAAATTGGTATTCCAACAATTAATCCCCATACACCAAAAAAATGCTCTGAAAAAATAAGGATTATAAAAGTGAAAAACACTGGTAAATCCGTCTTAGAAGACATGAGTTTTGGATTTAATATATATGCTTCAATCGCATGAATAACCATAATAAGAATAACAATTGTGATGACCTGTGGCATTCCACCTAATGTGTAAGCAATGGTGCCTAAGGGCAGTAAGGAAAGAATAACACCTGCAACTGGAATAAGTCCAAGAAAAAAAATCATAATGCCTATTCCGAATAGTTGTGGAAATCCTAAAAAATATAAAGCCACTGTCGTAAGAGTACTGTTAAATAGAGCAATAATAAATTGTGCCTCTATTACTTTTCCAAAGGTACCAGCAAATTTTCGTCCAAAATACATAAACTCTTCATAAATTGCTGCTATTTTACTTTTGCTGACCTGTTGTGAAAATTTTTTCAACTTTTCCTTTTCTAATAAATAAAACAAACTTAATATAATTCCCAAAAAGAACTGCAAGCCTATATTACCTATACTAGTAAAGTAAGGCAGCAATAAAGCAACCCCTTGTCGCAAGTAAGTAGAAATATGATAATTTTGAATAATATGTACAAAGTAGTTATAAACAACATTATTATGCGGCTGTGTATAAAAATCAATAATTTGTTTGATCAGCTGTGTTATTTCCACTAGAATAATCGGCAAATACATACTAATTCCAAAACACAACGCTCCAATTACCAGGCTGTATAGAAGAATAACGATAATATTACGTTTTATTGGAATTTTTCTTGCAAAAACATTCACAAATCTCTCCATTAGAAAAGAAAAAATAAAGGTAAACAAAATAAGATTTATCATACTGTGGACTGAGTAAAGAGTAACTGCAAATAAAACAAGAATGAGAAATCGTTTCAAATCCTTGTTAACAATAAATCTAGAAAAATAATCCATTTAAAAGACTCCTGACAATTGTTGAATAACTTATTATGTTAACTGTTTTCTACTTAAAAAGGCACGAATCTCCTTCCTTATCATTATTTACGAATAAGTAAAAAATAACAAGGAATATTTCGCTAAATCCAAACATTTCTCCTATTCTTATACTATCAATAAGAAGCTTGTTTTGTTAACTATTTCTATAGTATTTTCTACCTCAGTGGTTATTTTTAGTTTTACTTTTACATCTCTTCCATGTTCTGAAAATCGTGTAGCTCTGATAAACCCTCTTTATCTACAAAAAAGCATCATCCACTAAACGAATAATGGTGCTGATGCTTTTTTGGTTACTTCACTTCATATAAATAAATTCTCCAATAGCCTTGATCTGTTTCGAATTGTTTGCGAAAAACCAAACTATTATCCTGAGGATTTTCAATACGTACTGCTGAAAGAATAAATCGTCCACCCATTTTCTTAAGCTGTTCTGTATTTAAATTCAGATGATGAATTACTTTCTTTGTGTTTTTAGAATATTGATAATGCTTTCCTAATTCATCTACAAAAATATAACATCTTCCACCCCAGTCATCAAAGTATACACGGAGCGGTTTATTTTTGTTTAATTCTGGTTCAATTATCTTTCGAAACTCCTGCTTATAACGTAAAGGATAAATATTACTATAAGAATCCAGCGTGTAAAAACCATTATATTGAGCAACATCTGGATGCATGCCAATACTAACTACCCGGTATTGATCCATCGGAAGCTTAATATAGTTTTTTATTTGTGTAAATTCATCTTTTGCAAAATACTGACCATAGCTCGGTTGATGATTGTATTTAACTTCTTCATTATTCGGCACTAAAACAAGCAATTGTAGAGATATGAGTAAATACGTGATTTTTTTTCCTTTGCTTCCCATTTTCCAAATCATGCTTAAGGATAGAGCAAACAAAACATAAATAATCATTGGTCTTAAATAATGAAATCTAGCAAAGTTGAAAGTTGTTAAAATACTAATACGCTCTTTTAATGGCTGCCATGCTTCAAAAAACCAAAAGGCATACCAAGTGGATAGCAATACATTCAATATATGAAGGCCAATAAATAATTTATGGTCTTTCCATGTTTTTTTCCAAAGTACCATAAACAAACAAAAAAGGGTTAATGGCAGAATAATAAATTGATGAATGGTTCTATCCTGATTATGGCTGATTACATAATTTTTCCCAACAAGTCTAATTGTTTGCCAAAAAGATAATTTTGATTGATAAAACACATCTCGATTTGTCAGCTCATGCGTTGGTGCAATCATGGATGCTACCAATCGATAATCAATGCATAAATAAATAAGCAGCATGTAGAAAATCGATAAAAATAACGGCATATTCCATTTTTTTGTTTTAATTACATCGTAAATCCAGATAAATCCCATTGCGGTAAGAAAATAAAAGAAGCCTATTACAAACGTCGAGAAAAAAGGCAAAATCGTTAATACAATGTAATTTTTCCAATGCTTATCCCCTGAGCGAATATTTAAGAAACTCCACAGTGCCAGTGGCATTCCAAGTATACTCAGCATCCCTGATGGCCAGTAAGGGGTTAAAGAAAAGGCCAGTGCTGTTCCAATAGAAATAAAGGAATTTTCCTTACTCTTAAATACAAACTTTTTCAGAAGTAAATACATCCCTAAAAAAGCAATAAATCTTGTAATCGCTTGACTTAATCCATATGCAATGACTGGTGGAAACAACTGAAATAAAAAAACCATCGCATAATACTCGGAATAATACGTATCCCTCGAAAAGTTGCCATTCATAATTTGTTCCATCGGTGTATTCAATGGTGCAAAAACTTTGCCGCTATCCTTTAACACTTGATACCAGCCCAAGTTAGAATCTACATTATCATGGATGCGCATATGCGCGTTTTCATTTAATAAGAAATAGGGGGATACCCATATTGAAATAATAATGATTGCAATAATCATATAAAGATTTTTTTTGTTTATTTTTTTTTGTTGCTGAATCATTGTAAACTCCTTGGCCCTTGCTTGTATTTATGTGGAAACACTACATATTTTTGTCCGATATAATTTAGAATTGTATAGAGTCCACTACCAAAAAGGACTGCGATCTCTTCTGTATACCCAACTGGAATAGCAAGCATTTTCACTATTTCTCCAACAAGTTCTAATCCAATTTTATAAGCAGCAATATACGATACAATAATAACAATCGCAAATCGAATACTGCTCCCCATAAACGGCGCCTTGCTTTCAAACGTAAATCGTTTATTTAAAAAATAACTAACACATGCTCCAAGACAATTTCCTATAAAGGTGGACGTCCAATAGTTCAATTGCAAGAAGCTTAAACAAGTATAAGTAATACTTAGTCCAATCAGTGTATTAATAACACCTATGAGAAGAAACTTAATAAAAGGATGTCTGAACATTATATATGTACCTTTGTTCTAGCATTTTCTTCTGTGCTTTTATTGCATAAATTAGACTCAATAATATAACGGGGACGCTGCTTTACCTCTTCATATATTTTTCCAATATATTCTCCGATTAGGCCTATACTCATTAATAACAATCCGCCAATCAGCCAAATCGATATCATAAGCGATGCCCAGCCAGCTTCTGTATCTCCCATAAATTTTTCTATGAGAACATAAACACCAGCAATCATACTAATAAAAAAAGATAAGAATCCAATCAATGTAATAAAACGAATTGGCTTAACACTGAATGACGTAATGCCATCTAATGCAAAAGCGAGCATTTTTGCCAATGGATATTTTGATTCCCCTGCCTCACGTGCTTTACGCTCATAATATACTTTTGTTGATTTAAACCCTAATAAAGGAACTACCCCTCTTAGAAAAAGATTCGTTTCTTGAAAGCGCAGCATTTCTTTTAAAGCCCGCTTGCTTAATAATCGATAATCCGCATGATTATAAACAAGAGATAAACCTAATTTCCCCATCAGCTTGTAAAAACCTTCAGCTGTTGTTCTTTTGAAGTAGCTGTCTGTATCCCGTTTGCTTCTTACTCCGTATACTACATCAAACCCATTTAGATATTGCATGACAAATTCTCTTATTACAGAGGTGTCATCTTGTAGATCTGCATCAATGCTTATCACACAATCAGAAAACTTCACAGCTTCTTCTAAACCTGCTAATAAAGCCTTTTGATGTCCGAAATTCCTAGAAAGCTTTATCCCGCTTACATACGAATCAAGACGGCATGCCTCTTCAATTTTGAACCATGTGGAATCTTTGCTTCCATCATCGATAAATAATAACTGACTTTTCTTGCTGATTAATTCATCATCGATTAAGTTGTTTAAAACATCCTTTAAATGATAATAGGTGTTGTCAAAAACTTCTTCTTCGTTATAGCATGGTACTGCTATCGTTAAAATTGGTTCTTTCATAAAAAATCCTCACTTCTCTTAAACTAACGGTATCTTTTTTTATTCTTCGCAGAAATCTAAAAATAATCATTGTTATTCTCATGTAAAGACGATTAAAAAGAAAAAAAGTTTCATTTTTTTAAATAAAGGGCTACCATGAAAAAAGGCTTTTGCTCTCTCAATGAGTCCGCAGCCTGCATACACTTCGCTGTGCTGCGGGGTCTCGTCTTTCTTGCATTCCTGCGGGAGTCTTCGTATATGCAAGCCGCTTCCTGTTTCAAACTTATACCATAAAAAAATGGAATGCTGCTTCTTTTCATGCGTCATGGTGCAATTTTGGTTGCATAGATGTCTTCTCTGAAATAGATTCTGTTTTAAGCACTTGTAGCGGTTTCTTGTCTAGTCAATCTAATCAAAAACCATGGACGTTGTACAGGTTTAAAGAAAAACCATATACAATTGGAATATTCTTCATGATAAGGCATCATTGTAACATATCTTATATGAAAAAATGGTGAAGAAAAGGTAAAAAATTTATTATTTTCCGCTCTTGCTACTAATAACATCGTTTTCAAGCGTGTTGATTAACCAATAACTCCCTAAATTCTGGAGCCTGCCCCCCATCATGGTAATGCATTTCGTGCACTATGATATGCTCCCGAATTTTGGTTTTTGGTCCTGATTCACTCTTTATCGGACAAACTCTCCTCTTTTCTCTGCTGTTTTGAGTCTGATTGCTCTTTTATCGGACAAATTCCCCTCTTTCTCTGCTGCCATGAGAATCGGCATAGATAGCTACGAGCCTTCTTTTTACAATAAAAACCAAATACACAATTTTTTCAAATGTGCATTTGGTTTTTATTTATGTTTAATTATTTGGTCGTTTGAACGGCCACCAATTCGCTTCTCCAAAATTTTTCACCATTACTGGGATAAAAAGCGGTAGAATTAAAAATGCATATAATGCTAATCCTGCTAACACAATGCTGGCAATTTGCAGTAGAGATAGCATACCAGAAGGCATCATTGCTGCGAATGTTCCGCCTAAAATAATCGCAGCAGAAATAATAACAGTTCCCATTTTTTTCATTGCCTCGAGCATCGCTTCAGCAATCGTCAAATCACGATATTCATTAAAACGATCCATTAAAAAGATGCTATAATCAACGCCTAATGCGACTAATATAACAAATCCAAAGAAGGGTACTGCCCAACTAATTCCCGTATAGCCTAATAAATTTACATAAATCGCTTCGTTTATTCCCATTGCCGTATAAAAGGATAAAATCAACGATCCAATTATATAAGCCGGCATAATAATGGAACGGAATAAAAAGATAAGAATAATAGATATACCTAACAGCATAAAAACAACAGTTCTAGAATAATCTTGATCGGACATTGTCCGTAAATCAGCATTTGTGCTTGTTATTCCGCCAATTGCTATGTCTGCATTTTCCAATTTTGTTCCTTTTGTTGCTCTGCTTACTGAATCCTTTAATTCATCAACCTGATTAATTGCTTCATTGGAATAGGGATTAGCAGAGAAGACAACATCCATCGTCATAATTTTATGATCCTTCGATAAATAAGTCTTTATTGATTGTGCGAAATCTTTGCTTTCCAATACTTCCTCTGGCAAATAAAAACTGTCTTTATCATTTTTCGATAAACCGGATAAATAATCTGTTGCTGAGCCTAATCCACCCGAAACTTTATCTAAGCCTTGTGCACTTTGATTCAGCCCGTCAGATAATTGTCCGATTTGGTCACCTATATTACTAAATCCAGTTAATAATTGTTTCTGTCCATCATTAATGCCACTTAAACCATTCGCTAATTTTGGCATATTGGAAATTATTTGTCCTTGACCATCTGCCAGTTGATTTAACCCTTTTTGCTGTGCTTGAATGCCGGCAATTAATTGCTCCAGACCAGTTCCAAGCGCTGCCTGATTTTTCACTGCTTCTGCATATCCGCTATTCGCCTGTTGTAATCCCCCTTGCAGACCAGATAGACCTGTATTTAATTCCTTCATGCCAGCTGCCAATTGTGACAATTGAGTTTTTGTTGTTAAAAACCCCTCTTTGATTCCTTTATATGCTTCCTCTTCTCCTAAACCATTATACTTTTGTTCTAAATAAGCAAACGATTCATCTGGCACTTGATTGATGCCCTTCGACAGCTCTTTTAATCCTGCTTCAATTTTTTGATATTCACTTACAATGGTGGATAAATTCGATTCTATTTCTTTATAACCTGGCTGCAGCTTCTGATGAGCAGCTAATAATTTTTCTGCACCAATTTCTGCTTCTTTTAATCCTTGAATAATCTGATCTGATCCAGCAGAGCCTTGACGAATGCCATTTTCAATTTTGGTTAAATTTGTTTGAATCTCGTTTAAACCTGACTGAATTCCAGAAGTCCCGCTTATTAGATCATTGATGCCTTTTGATGCATTATTCAATTCTGGTTTTGACTTAGAAAGTTCACTACCCGCATCATGAAGACCATCACTAATTTTGTCCAACCCTTGTTTTCCTTCCCCTAAACCTTCTTCTAAACTTTCTGCCTGTTTATGAACATATAAATCATCAATAGGTTCTCCAGTTGGGCGTGTAACTGATCGAACTTTATCCACTAATGATACCTTTGCTAATTCCTTGCTTATATTTTCTGCTATTCCTAAATATTCAGTTGAATTCATTTCTTCATCATTTTTAATAACAACAGTAGAAGACAATGCTTCCCCAGGACCAAAGCTATCTGCAATGGCATTAAAAGCTTTAATGGAGGAAGCATCATCACCAATTTCATCTAAAGAATTGAAAGATAACTTTCCATCATAGGTTACGAGAAATGGGACACAAACAATTGCCACAATCAGTAAAGCAATAAGCGGTCTATTTAACGAGAATTTCCCAGCAATTGCCCATACTTTACTTTCCCCATGTTCTGCAGTTGATTTCGATGGCCAAAATATTTTTTGACCAAGAACCAGCATAAAGAACGGAACTAATGTAAAGAGTGCGATTAATAATAATGCTGCCCCCACTGCAACAGCAGAAGCGGACTGATATAGCTTAAATTGGGAAAATCCAATCGCTGCAAAACCGATCATTACGGCAATGCCGCTGAAAAGAACCGTTCGACCTGCATTTTTATACGTTTCAAGTATTGCCTCTACTATACTTTCTCGATGGGAAAACTCTTCTTTAAAACGGGATAGCAGCAAGATGCAATAATCTGTTCCAATTCCAAATAATACGGCTACCAAAAATATTTGCGTATAATTAGAAATCGGAAAATCAAATTTATCCACAAGTATGGAAACAATAGATTGAGATGCTAAATAAGAAACACCAACTGTAATTAACGGAATCAGTGGAGCAATGATTGAGCGGAAAACGATCAATAACACCGCTAAAATAAATACAACGGTAATCCCTTCCGTCTTCTTTAACCCTTCTTCTGAGCTTTTGGTTAAATCCTGATCAATCATCCAATTGCTTGTATAATAATGATCCACCTTGATGCCCTTTACTTCATTATATAATGCATCACTAACTTCCTCTGCATCTCTGTTATTCCAACTCACTGACAGCGAAACCAATATTGTTTTGCCATCTTTCGAAACTAGCTGATCTTCAAGATTTTTATCTAGAAAGTGTGAAAGAATCTTGGTAATGCCTAATTGCTTCTTATTCTTTTCTAATTTTTGTACTGCCTCTTTTGCCTCTGCTATTTCTTTTGTTGTTAACTTTTTGTCTTCATGAAAAACAAGAGCAACCGTAGATTGATCACCAATATTCTCTTGTTTTTGTATCTCCTCTATTATTTTGCTAGCTTGTGCAGAACTAACATCATCTGGCAGACTGATTTGTCCTTTTTCCCTCACTAAATCTGCCATATTCGGTGCAAGAAAAAATAAGCCTACAATAACGATTACCCAGGCAATAGGAATAAACCATTTTCCTTTTAATAATGTATTCACTCTGTCTCCTCCACTACTATTTCTTTACTTTCAACAATTAACTTGTCTAATTTCTCAAAAGTAGTTAAAAAAGCACTAATCTCTGTTTCATCAAATTTAGTAATAATGGATTCTACTAATCGATGAATTCTTTCTTCCATTTTTGTAAAAATAATGTGTCCCTTATCGGTTAATGTTAAATAAATCACTCTTCTATCCTTTTCATCACGGGTTCTTTCAATATATTCTTTTTCATACAACCGATTAATAATAGAAGTAATCGCACTTTTTTTCACTCCAAAAACAGAGGCTAATTCTGAAGATGTACATACGTTTACTCTATTTATGTAGCGCAATGTATAATGCTGTTCACATGTTAGAACATCGCCAATTTCTAATCTAATTAGATTTTCCAGTTTCCTATTGACAGAAAAATTAATATCGACATAACGATTCACCACATCTATCGTTTTTTGTTTACTAATTGGATCCACCTCACATTCTTTTTTTTAGTTCAAACACTTAACTATTAAACAGTTTAACTTTAATTGTTTTTTCCTGTCAATCATTACTATATCTATTTCGATTATTTTATATGGAATTTGACTCAGCATACCAATCGACATTACTTGTTTAATAAAAAGAAAGCTTGAATTTATTTAACTGTTGTATGTTGTATGTTGTAAGTTGTAAGTTGAAGCTTTAGAATGCAAGCATTTAGCTGCACCCTAGAATATTATGTCTATGCTATAATAGGAAAAATAGGCGTATTATTTGGAGGAATTATGAAGACATTTGATATGAAAAACACATTAATGGAAGCTTTAGGTATTGAAATAACTGCAGTAAAAACAGACGGCACATGTATAGCCACGATGCCGGTTGATTCACGTACAAAACAACCTTTTGGCTATTTACATGGAGGAGCATCCGTTGCCTTGGCAGAAACAGTTGCAAGTCTAGGCGCTGCTAATCTTGTCGATTTGGAAACACAAGCAGTATTCGGACAAGAAATTAATGCAAATCATATTCGCTCTAAAAAAGACGGCATGGTAACGGCTATCGCATCTGTTATTCATCAAGGAAGAACAAGCATGGTATATGAAACCAAAATTGTGGATGAGGAAAAAAACCTAATCAGCATCTCCCGCTGTACGATTGCAGTAGTAACTAAGCGAAAGTGAATGAAGAGAAAAAAATAGCCAAAGGATTACAGCCATTAATCCTTTGGCTATTTTCTATAACAAGGCTTATACGCGGAAAGCAAAAGAGAACTCTCACTACAACCTTTATTTCCAGATAAGACACCCATGCAAACAAATTTGCACCATGGCACATGAAAAGAAGCATTTTTCTTAAATTAAAAGCAGGGAGCAGACAGCATACACGAAGACTCCCGTGGGAATGCGAGAAAGACGAGATCCCACAGCGCAGCGAGGAGGCTCGTCGCTCGCCCACAGGAAAGCGGAGTGTATGCTGGCTGCGGACTCATTGAAATAGCCAACGCCTAAGAGAATAATCAAACAGTACCTCCTCTTCTTAAAACCACCGTCAAATCAAGCTGTTTTAATCATTTACTTGTATATACCCTAGCCTCAAATGGCTTCAACTCTAAGCCCGTCGTACATTCATGTTCATCTATATCATAATTAGAAAGCAATAAATTATCCGAATGAAGCTCCACTACACGATTTTGAAAATTTGCTTCAGAAGATGTCATATTAACAATTACAACAATTTTTTTATCTGCCAATGTTCTTGTATAAGCAAAGATATCCTCATTTTCTCTATCAATTAAATCAAACCTTCCATATGTTAAAATTGGTCCATTTTTCTTTAATTCAATCATCTTTTTATAATAGTGATAAATAGAATTAGGATCCTTTTTCTGATTTTCTACATTTATCTCTAAATAATTAGGATTTATACCCAACCACGGAGAAACAGTGGAGAACCCAGCATAAGGTTCACTAGACCATTGCATTGGCGTACGTGTATTATCACGGCTGGAAGCCCAAATAATTTCCATTATATCTTTATGCTCCATTCCTTCTTCTAGCTTTAAACGATATAAATTTTTAGTAGCCACATCATCGTATTCCTCAATAGTCGGGAACTTGACATTGGTCATACCAATCTCCTGCCCTTGATAAATAAAAGGAGTCCCATGCATAAAAAAGTACATCGTGGCTAAAGCTTTAGCACTTTCCTCCCAATAGTCTTTGTCATCTCCCCATGTGGAAACGGTTCGAGCCTGATCATGATTTTCTATAAATAATGCATTCCATCCCCTATTTTCAAGCCCTTTTTGCCACTTATTTAACACTGTTTTTAATTTAATAACATCCACTTTTTTCTTTTTATCCACGGCCCATAAATTTAGATGCTCAAATTGGAAAATCATATTAAATTTCCCTTTCTTTTCACCAACCCATAGCTCAGCTTCTTCTACAGTAACACCATTTGCTTCTCCCACTGTCATGATGTCATACTTTGCAAGAGATTCCTCTTTAAATTCTCCCAGGAATTGCTGAATTCCCTCTACATTCATATGTTTATCAAAAGAAGGGACATACTCCAATTCATCTGGATTATCCATATCTAAAAGTCCCTCTTCTTTTTTTATATGACTAATGGCATCAATTCTAAATCCATCGATGCCTTTGTCCAGCCACCAATTTACCATCGTATATAATGCCTGGCGTACTTCTTTATTTTCCCAATTTAAATCAGGCTGTTTTGTTGAAAAAATATGCATAAAGTATTGTTCTGTTTTATCATCATATTTCCAAGCAGATCCCCCAAAAATACTTTCCCAGTTGTTTGGCTCTTTTCCATCTTTTCCGTCTCTCCAAATATACCAATCTCTTTTATCACTATCTTTTGACAAACGAGATTCCATAAACCATGGATGTTCATCGCTTGTATGATTAATAACAAGATCAATAATCAGTTTCATCCCTCTTTGATGCACTTCATACAATAACCGATCAAAATCAGCCATCGTCCCAAATTCCTCCATAATATCTTGATAATCGCTAATATCATAGCCGTTATCATCATTGGGTGATTTATACATTGGACAAATCCAAATACAGTCAATACCGAGTTCCTTTATATAATCTAATTTCGAAATGATCCCCTTCAAATCACCAATACCATCTCCATTTGAATCCATAAAACTTCTTGGGTAAATTTGATAAGCAACTGCTTCTTTCCACCATTTTTGAGCTTCCATTAACTAAATCCCCCTTTATTTTATCCTAGAAAATGAATTTCCATTTTTATATTCTTTCCATCGAACAACAAGATTTTCTTTTAATCATTTTTGCTGGAATCGTAATTTGTTTTGGCAAATTATCAGGATATTTAATAATTTCCATTAAACATTGAGCAGCTTCTACCCCAAGCTGGTAAATATTAATATCAACTGATGTTAAAGATGGCTTTATATATTTTGCAATCATTATATTATTAAAGCCAACTATTGAAATATCATTTGGAACGCTGATATTACACTCTTCTGCATAACTAATTAGTTGAATTGCAACAAAGTCGTCAACGACTACCAAGGCAGTTGGCGGCATGTCTTGCTGCATAAGCACTTGAAATACCATCTTGCTATTCTCTTTTAATTTTTGATCGTGAATAATCAATGCTCCATCAATTGGAATATCTGCTTGCTTTAAAGCCTGCTTATATCCTTCTAAACGGTCGATTGTAAAGACTGTTTCGTTGTTTGCTCCAACAAATGCAATATGTTGATGACCAAGATTAATTAAATATTCAGTAATTTGTTTTGTAATAGAAATATTATCATTATCCACATAAGTAATATTCTCTGAGTTAGTATAGGGTCTGCCTATCACTGTAAACGGAAATGAAACGTTAACTAGATAATCCATTACCTTATCATTCGTTTTACTATATAACAGAATAATCCCATCTACTCTTTTTCCTTGCACCATCTGAACAACTTCTTGGTATATTTCCTCCTCCGCTCCAGCCGTTGTTATATAAAGTCCATATTTATTTTTCCGAGCTTTTAAACTTATTCCCCTTAAAACTTCTGGAAAAAACGGATTTTCAAGCAATAATTCAGCCGAGTGCGGCATTACAATTCCAATAATATTGGTCGTTTTTACAACTAAGCTTCTTGCCTGCAAATTTGGGTGATATCCCAGTTTCTCCATTGCTTCCCGAACTTTTATTTTTGTTTCTTCACTTATTTTCGGATGGTTTGCAATTACTCTTGAAACAGTTGAAGGAGAAACATTTGCTTCTTTTCCAACATCTTTGATCGTAACGGACAAAAGCTTACCTCTCCTTTTTATAAAACATTTTCAACAAAATGTTACTCTAACACGCAGTATTTTAACATGGCTATTTCAATTAGCTTATTACGCTAATTATTTTTTCGAAGCGATATAGTGCAAACGATTGCACTATATATTGAAAAATCATATCACAATGAATATTAAGAAGCAATATACCACTGTTGATTTTTCCTTATATAGATAGAGTTTTTCTTCAATATAAAAAACACACATTTATACTTCCTACTAGCACTAATACAAACATAAAAGGAATTTTTTTCCTTTTAATTTTTTCAACACTTTAAGACACTCAGTATTCGTCTTCCTTTTTAAAAAAATACATAATAGTAGACTTATTGGATAAACTTATTTATATTTTTAGTTATACTAAAGGAAGAATGGAGTGTTGTATTATATGGCATCACTAAAAGGAAAAACGGCATTAATAACAGGGGCAGGCAGAGGGATTGGCCGTGCAACTGCTATTGCACTTGCACAAGAAGGAGTAAATCTTGGTTTAGTTGGACTAACTGTAAGCAATTTAGAAAAAGTGGCTGAAGAAGTCAAACAATATGGGGTTTCTGTTTCAATTGCTACGGCTGATGTTGCTGATGAGCATTCGGTTATCGAAGCTGTCAATCATATTACTTCTGAATTAAAACAAATCGATATTTTAATCAACAATGCTGGAATTGCAAAATTTGGCGGCTTCTTAGACCTTTCTACAGAAGAATGGGAAAATATAATCAAAGTAAATGTTTTGGGTACATACTATGTAACAAAAGCAGTTTTACCAGGAATGATTGAAAGAAAAACGGGAGATATCATTAATATTTCTTCTTCTGCTGGGCAAAGAGGAGCTCCTGTGACAAGCGCGTACAGTGCATCTAAATTTGCTGTATTAGGATTAACTGAATCGTTAATGTTAGAAGTGAGAAAGCATAATATCCGTGTAACTGCCTTAACGCCAAGTACAGTTGCTACTGATTTAGCTATTGATACAAACTTAACGGATGGCAATCCAGAAAAAGTAATGCAGCCGGAAGATTTAGCGGAATATATGGTGGCACAGTTAAAATTGAATCCACGTGTCTTTATTAAAACTTCTGGTATGTGGTCAACGAATCCTTAAAAAGTAATACGAGAAAAGAGGGGCATACAAGCATTTTGTCGGGGAAATTTATTCCTGATATGCTTTATGTCCCTCTTATTTGATTGGCTGCCCTGATAATAGGGTTCCTAACGCTCTCAATAAGTCCGCAGTCAGAATACACTTCGCTTTCCATAGGGCTTACGCTTGAGCCTCCTCGGAGTAAACTCCTGCGGTCTCTACCTGTCTCGCAAATCCCATAGGAGTCTTCGTGTATTCTGACTGCTCCCTGCTTATAAATCTAAGAAACCTGTTTCTTTTCATGTGCCCGTGTTACGAATTCTTTTAATAACAAACTTTTGGAAAAGGTTTTTTCTTAAATGGGCTTGGCATAAAGAATATATCGCTGTGGTGCATTGCCTATATAGGAAAATGGATAGCAGGTTGTAAGAACTAGTTCTTCTTTCTTATTGTCTAATGTGATTACGCTTGTATCATCTGCTTCGACAATTTTGCTGGAAGTGATTTTATATTCAAATTTCCCATATGGTAATACAATCATTATTGTGTCTCCTGTCTCTAACTCGCCTGCCCGTCTAAAAACAGTATCTCTATGACCTGATAAAACAATTTGACCCTTTTCTTTTGGAAAAAAACTGCCTCTATAATGACCTACTCCTTTTGCCAAATCATCTGCTTCTGTTCCTTCCACTATCGGTAAAACACCATTAATTTTAGGGATTTCTACCATTCCAACCGCTTCTCCTATCGGTGGAACAAAACGATTTTCCTGATTATCCTTCCATTCCTTTTTAGGTTGTTGAATCGCTTCCTTTGCTTCAGCTAAAGAATGATTTGTTTGCTTTGTTATCTCTCCAATCCCCCATATTCCATAGCTGCAAAAAAGCATTCCTCCTGCAATAAACAGGAGGGAAAAAAACTTAGTTTTATTCATTTCTATTTAGGCCCTTCTTCTTTTGGTATAAAATATGCATCCTCCAAAAATCATCATTACTATACCTATTAATAAGAAATTATAATGGTTTGTTGCTGTATTTGGAAGGGGATTAACATGTTGATTATTTACATGGTTCACCGGTGTTTCTGCTTCTTCTCCTGGTGTTTCTGTTTCTTCTCCTGGTGTTTCCGTTTCCTCTCCTGGTGTTTCCGTTTCTTCTCCTG
>JBDNRM010000017.1:24499-35189 GCA_047718615.1 Bacillus sp. (in: firmicutes)
TCTCCTGGTGTTTCCGTTTCTTCTCCTGGTGTTTCCGTTTCTTCTCCTGGTGTTTCCGTTTCCTCTCCTGGTGTTTCCGTTTCTTCTCCTGGTGTTTCCGTTTCTTCTCCTGGTGTTTCCGTTTCTTCTCCTGAAACTTCCGAAATCCGTTTTTCTGCACTATACATAATTGGACCTTCAAAAGACTTAATATAATCGACAGTTGCCTGTAGGTCTTCAGGACCTTGTACTGGATTTTCGCCAAATTCATTTAAACGATAGGCATCCGTATTATGTGGATACATATAACTATTTACTGTTACTGTATAGTTTTTTTCCAAATCAAGCTTTGATCCATCTAGTAAAAATAAATCAACTACTTGTCCATATTTTCCTAACGAAGAATCCCATGTATATTTAAAGCCGCCAACGCTCACATCAGGACCATAAGAACTAAACTGCGCATTTAGTATTTCCTTTAATTCTGCGCCAGTAATCTCGAGTTTTACTAACGTATTGTTAAAAGGCTGGATATTAAATAATTCCTTCCAAGCGATTTCGCCAGCATCCAAATCATCCCGGATACCTCCTCCGTTCATCAAGGCAAAGTCACTATCCATAGCGGCAATCATACCGTCTGCAATTAAATTGCCTAAAGCATTGTCTCCTACTTCTCCTTTTTGGGCATAGCCGCCTAAAAGTTCTGTTGCAGCTGTTCCGACTACTTCATTTAATTTAGGTGCAACTTTTTCCAAGTATTTATCCAAAATTGCTTTTACCGCTGGATCTGGTGTCACTCCTTCTTGCAGTACATCGACAATTTCAGCACTCTTCTTCACGATATCCTTTGTAATTGGGTCAATTTCTATATCGATATCTGAAAATGCTTTTCCATACTCCCATGCTTGTACAATCAGCTTATTATCTACTACTGCATTTATTTTCACATGATTATGCGCTGCAAAAATAATATCAACTGCATCATTCACTTTATTAGCAATAGTTGCAACATCTCCTGTTGCCGTTTCCCCATCTTGAGAACCAGGAACATGTGATACAACTACAATTGCTTCAATTCCCTGTTTTTGCAATTCTGGTACATACTTATTTATTGCTTTCGCTTCATCTGTAAAAATAATATTTTCATTGCCGGTTGCTACAATATTAGCCGGTGTATCCACTGTTGCTACACCAATGAAACCAACTTTTACACCTGCGATTTCTTTAATTGTGTAAGGATCCAAAACTAATTTTCCAGTGTCTTTGTATTCTACATTGGCTGCAACAACTGGGAAGTCCATACCATCATAATTTTTGGTTCCTTTTTCATGCTCTCCGCCATTTATTAAACGAAGCATTTCCTCTACACCTTCATCAAATTCATGGTTACCTACTGTACCAACATCAAAACCAAGTGATTCCATTATTTCAACAGTCGGTTCATCTTGCAACAATGCCGATACCGGGGAGCTTCCGCCGACCATATCTCCAGCATGAATTAACAAGGTATTCGGATTTGTTGCTTCATGCGCACGCAAATAAGCTGCTAAATAATCTGCTCTGCCATATTTTTTTCCGTCAATCGTTCCTGTTACATCTATTTTTCCATGCAGGTCATTTACGCTTAATAATTGAGCAGAAATGGTTTTCAATTTTTCTGCATTCACTTCTGAAATCCTGCCCGTATTATAAGAAATTGGACCTTCAAAACTTTGTACATAATCCACAGTTGCTTGTAAATCTTCTCCACCTTGCACTGGATTTTCTCCAAGTTTAGCTAATAAATATTTATCACTGCTATGGGGATACATATAATTATTAACTGTTACCGTATACTTTCCATTCGGATCTATTTTTTTGCCGTCAGGCAGGAAGATATCAACCACTTGACCATATTTTCCTTTCGTACTATCCCAAGAATACGAAAATCCTCCCACACTAACATCTGGACCATAGCTGCTGAATTGACTGTTTATAATTTCGACTAAATCAGAACCCGTTATTTCAAGCTTAACTAAAGTATTATTAAATGGTTGGATATTAAATAGTTCATTCCAAGTAATATCTCCTTCATTTAAATCATCACGAATCCCGCCGCCATTCATAAGAGCAAAATCACTGTCCATCGCAGTCAGCATGCCATCTGCAATTAGATTACCTAATGCATTATCCCCTACAGCACCTTTAATTGCATATCCTCCCGCCATTGGAGCGACAGCTTTTCCTATTACTTCATTTAATTTAGGTCCAACCTCTGTAAGATACTTTTCTAAAATAGAATGAACTTCAGGATCTGCTGTCACTCCTTCTTGAACTACATCTACTATTTCTGCCGACTTTTTGACAATATCGCCAGTATCACGATCTATTTCTAAATCTACATCGGCAAAAGCTTTTCCATATTCCCATGCTTGTACGATTAGCTTATCATCTACTACTGCATTTATTTTCACATGATTATGTGCCGCAAAAATAACATCAACCGCATCATTTACATTATTGGCAAGTGTTGCAATTTCACCTGTTACACCATCACCTGATTGATTACCTGGAACGTGTGCTAACACTATAATTGCTTCTACTCCTTGGTTTTGCAATTCAGGAACATATTTATTAATAGCAGCTGCCTCATCTGTAAAGCGAATATGTTCATTTCCCTTTGAAATAATCATATTTGGCGTCTGTGTCGTTGCTACACCAATAAAGCCAACTTTTACACCATCCACTTCCTTTATCGTATATGGATTTAAAACAAGTTTTCCTGTATCTTTGTATTCAACATTCGCTGCAACCATTGGAAAATTAATGCCATCGTAGTTTTTTGTTCCATTTGTGTGATTTCCACCATTTATTAAACGAAGCATTTCATCAACGCCTTCATCAAACTCATGGTTTCCAACTGTACCAACATCAAAGCCCAATGCTTCCATCATTTCAACTGTTGGCTCATCTTGTAACAGGGCGGAAACTGGGGAGCTTCCTCCAACCATATCCCCTACATGCACTAATAATGTATTCGGATTTGTTGCTTCTCTTTGTTTCAAATAAGCAGCTAAATAGTCCATTTTTCCAACCGTATTTGTATCAACCTTTGTTTCCACATCTACTTTTCCATGTAAATCATTTACACTTAATAACTGTAGTTTTAAATTTTCTTTTGGCTCTGCTGGACTATTCGCTGTTGTATATCCATTTGCTTCTGCTTCTTTTGGGCTTGCAAAGAAAACACGCTTTTCAACAGGGGTTTCTTTCCATTTTTCTGGTGTTACATATTTTTTCGTACTTGAGTCGCCAACATATCTCGTTAATCCCTTTCCTTGTTCTCTTGCCCGAAATTCAAAAGGCAATTCCATTAACGGATGATCCAAATTCCAGATTCCTAGATTGTCAGCTTGTGCTTCTTTAACAGCTTCCTGAAATTGATTATAATCAGCTTCATCTCCAACTGGCCAAATAAAATAAGTCGAAGCATATCCTTTTCTAACTAATTCTAAATTAGTATTTAAAGAATCACTTTTCCGAATAACTTGTCCCAATAAACGACCATAGTCATCTGTTGCCTCTTCTCCGACCTTTACAATGACTTTATCACCTGGTTTTAACAATGTGTTTAAATAGGCTTTAGCTTTTTCTCCATATTCCTTTTGATTCTCATCAGCTTGATTTTTAGGAGTATGATACGTTTCTGGTGTATCTACATTTACATAACGAACTTTTGTTACACCTAGGACTGGCGTTTGTAAATGAATTGTATCACCATCTACCACACTGGCAACAGTTGATTCATATTCCCCTGAAGCAGTTGGTGGTAGCGGCTGCTCAGATAAAAGTTGAATATCTGCTGCTTTTCTTGGCAACACTTGATAAGCATTATATTGACTTAGAATCCCTGTGAATTGATACCATTTTCCGACCTCAATCGATGAGATGGCATTTGTGCCTTCCATGACTCGGATCGTTGTACCGTCAAAAGTTTCATCGATAATACTGACATTATATCCTCCCCCTGTAGGAGTTTCCGGAACAGATTTGACATATCCTTTTATTGTAATTAGTTGACCTTCTTTTGGCTCTGCTACACTTTCGTTGTTTATATCACTTAAACTAAATGCGATTGGTTTTGGTAAAGAATGATTTTCCGAAATTACTTCCAAACCATCTGCAGTTGGAATAATTTCTATTAATCCATTATATTCCTTCACTTCACCTTTAACCTTTATTTCCTGTCCTTCTGTCAGCTGTGGAAATCCTTCTGTACTTGCGGAAAAAACATTTATTCCTGCTGTTTCATCTTGTATATAGGTGGAAATCCTTCCGCCTCCAAAGCTCTTATTATCTGCTGTTACTACACCTTTAAGCGTAACTTCCTTGCCAATCATTGTTTTCGAATCCGAAATAGAAATAAATTTCTCAGGTACTGCTGATTCTATTGGCTCTGTTTCTCCCTGTTCTTCTTTCGTCATTGTATGTTTCCCAAGATTCTCACTATAATCTTTCGCAAATACATCCCACTCAGAAACTGGATCAAAGCTATTATCACCAGTGTTTCCAAATGTGATTGTGCTTTTTCTAATAAACGTATGATCAAGAGTTGCATTATCACCGCTTCCCCAGTTTATACCAGGATCTTCGCCAATTTTCCCAAAAACATCAATTATGTACCCTTCATGCTTTAAGGCAATCGCATCATCGCCATTGAAATTAATGACATTTCCATCTTCCATGTTTGCAAGTGTTTTTAATGCATCACTTGCTTTATTATGTACAAGGACATATACTTCTCCATCATTTAATTTTCCTGATAGAGTAATAGATTTTGAAGCTGTACTTCCACCGTTAGAATAAAGCTCAAGGCTATAGCTTGCTAAATCTACAGCTTTTCCTGTGCCGTTAAAGAGTTCAATCGCTTTATTATTTGAACTTCCTTCTAAGTACTCCGATATAAATAAATCCTTTGCCAAAGTCTTTTCAGCAGCGTGCACAGTGTTTGTTGCAAAATTCCCTAAAAAATTTGAAAATACTAGCGAAAAAATAATAAATATAGACATATAACTTTTGCTGCGTTTCCCCTTCATTCTAATCCTCCCTAATGTTAGCTTTATTCCCCCCTTTTAAAAGATATCTCACTATTGTAAAATTCTCATTATTATTTTGTAAAAATTTTAGGTTTTTTGTTACATTTTGTATAAAATGAATATATATAACTATTTCTATATAACGTTAATTGCATAAAAATACCTATTAAAACAATGATCCACTGAGTTTATAGAAATTAAAATGATTTTAGGATTTTCATTAGTATATAGAACCATTATAATTGTTCTTTCACAAAAAATTATTTTCAAAAAATACTATCGAAAAAAATTTCGTTCTAATCTTTGTTTGTGAATAAAACTCTTTATATTTACCTTCGCAAAATTTCTATTATTCCTATTCTCATGATACAATCGTTGAAAAGGTAGTTTATCTTGTTACACAACAACTTACATAGGGGTGAAAAAATGTCTATTAATGCTTATATTAATTTTGAAGGAAATTGCCGAGAAGCAGTGGAGTTTTATGCACAGGTTTTTGAAGTAGAAACAACAAATTTTATGACTTTTGGGGAAGCACCGGATCACGAAGGTTACCCACTTCCAAATGAAGCAAAAAATTTAATTATGCACACTAGGCTTAATATTGATGGAAATATCATAATGTTCTCAGATGTTTTTCCTGGAATGCCTTTTGTTGCCGGAAACAACATTACTCTTGCATATGTAAATAACAACATCGATAAAATGATTTCATTTTTTGATAAATTGAAGGAAAATGGCACGGTAGACATGGATCTTCAAGAGACATCTTGGAGCAAGCTTTACGGTCAAGTAACAGATAAATTTGGCATTCATTGGCAGTTTAACTATGATAACGGAGAAATGGAAATGTAATTTTTCTATTTTTAAAGGATATGGAAACTTTCTTTTAAGAAAATTTCTATACCCTTTTTATATATAGTTTATTCCAAACTTCTAATGTAAAAATAGTTAGGATGAAAGTAGATTTAGGTCTGCTTGACCTTGTTTGAATGCTCTTCTATATTCTTCACTAAGTGTATCAATAATTTGTTGGACAGGTAGAATTTCTTTTATTTCATGTACTTTTGCACCGGCAAAAACTAGTCCATTTTCCACATCGCCTTGAATAATTTTGAACAAAGAATCTAGTGTGCAAAAGCGATAGGAACAGTTTTTCAGGCATTTATGGCATTTATCTATTTTTACCTTGGTTGAACTTGTGATTAAATCAGTAAAAGCATTAGCAATAACTCTTCCTTGCAGTCCTACCGTTGTTTTTACGAGAAGTGTGTCTTCCTTCCCAGCATCTACATATTTTTGTTTAAATGCCATTGGAGCATCGCACTCATCACTTGCTACAAATCTAGTTCCCATTTGTACCCCAGACGCACCAAGTTCAAAAGCTTTTGCAATATCGTTGCCATTCATTATCCCACCAGCAGCAATGACTGGAATAGAAACTGCTTCTACAACTTCTGGAAGAATATCAAACACCGGTCTGTCTGTTCCTAGATGTCCGCCAGCTTCAAATCCTTCTACTACTACTGCTGCTGCTCCAAGTTTTTCGGAAATTCTAGCTAATTTTGCAGTAGAGACAATAGAAATAACCGGTATACCCGCTTGTTTCCCCCAAGCATACATATTTCTTGAAATCCCTGCACCTGAGATAATGAAATCCACTTTTTCTTCAAGAGCAGCTTTCATTTTTTCCGCAAAATCATTCATGGCAAATAACACATTGACTCCAATGAATCCAGATCCCTGCACAGCATTTTTAGCTTTTCTAATATGATGGCGCATTTCATCAACAGAAATCCCTGTGCCAGAAATAATGCCAATTCCTCCTGCATTTGCAACTGCAGCAGCAAGTTTGCTTAATGAAATTCCTACACCCATTCCCCCCTGCATGATTGGAACTTTTGGTGTCATATGTCCTATTTGTAATGATGGAAAATTCAAATTCATTCCTCGTTTCAAAGCTTATTTTAGTTTAACTCTTGTGAAGCTTATCACGAAATGTATGGTTCAAATAGTTACGTTTGTCATTAATTATGAAGATAAATACTAAAAAGGATTTTACCTTATTTACACATGATTAATAGGAAAAACACTTCATGAAGCCTACTATACGTATGATGCTGAAAAAGATATGGAACCTGTTAGAAAACTATACTAAACTTCTTTAAATAGAATGAAATTAGTAACACAAATAGACGATTCTTCCACTGAGAATCGCCTTGCTGTTAACTACCGAACCCACTGAATCAATTTCAATAAGAGTATCGAATAAGAAGCAATATTCACTTTGTAAAATGTATATATGTCAGGTAGCATTAGTTAGGTTATTCGTGATTCTTCCTTCCAAATATCTCACATAAAATCATATCTTCATCAAGCTTCCGTTTTGCTTTTTCCCGGTACGCTTCTTCATGAAGATAGGTATAACGAGCAGGCTTGATAGTCGGGGCTAGATCAATCGCTTGCTTATATTCTTCTTTATCTAAACGCAGTGTTTTCACATACTCGAAAAAGCCGGTTCTTTGAAAAACCTTACGAAGCCTTTCATAGCGATGATCTTGGACAAGTGCCATTAAATAGGTAGCAATCCCCACTTGTACACCATGCATTTGCGGATTTTTTGAAAGCTTGTCCAATGCATGGGAAATGAGATGCTCCGAACCGCTTATTGGTGCACTGGTTCCGCTTATTTCTGTTGCAATTCCCCCCATCGTCATAGAGCTTACTAATTCCTTTAGAAAAATAGGGTCTTTTACATCAGACATAGGAGTTCGTACAAAACTATTTACGCCTTTTTTGCTAAGCATAACAGCAAATGCATCTTGATTATCGACTCCGTGTTTTTCTTCAAAGCTCCAGTCATACAATGCGGTAATATTGGACATCAAATCCCCTACACCTGCTAGAATCAATTGTTTTGGTGCTGTTCGAATGATATCTAAGTCCACAATAATACCAAAGGGAATCTTTGCCGGAACCGTTGTTTTTTTGTTATTTACTTGCAATGAACAACTGCTGCTGGCGAACCCATCATTGGAAGCAGAAGTCGGAATGCTGATGAACGGAAGCTTTCTTGTAAAAGCAATATATTTTCCAAAATCGATAATTGCTCCACCGCCTAATGAAAGAACCGCATCATAATTTCTCATTTTAAATGCTAAGGAAATAAGGTCATGTATGTCATTTTTCACAGGCAGTACTTGTGTTTCAATCTTGATGGAAGTAAAGGATTCAACAATACCCGGTGCGAATTTTTCGTTTGTATATTCATCTAGAAAAAGAACAACATCATGAAGGTCATGCTTTATTAACAAATCCTCCAATTGGCGGATGACTCCCTCACCAATTTCTAGAATTGTAGGCGTATAAAAACTTCTTCCTTGACTTGTCATTTCGAAATCATTCCTTTGTCTACAAGATATTTTTATTCAGTCTAACTAACACTCATCGATCACTTATTTAAACGATCATGTTATTTAAAGTATTAACTTTAGCAGCGGCATTAACTCTAAGTAATCTTGCCATTACGAAAATTCGGAATGGATAACATGTCAGGCGCTGCACAAAATATTATTTTAATGACATGGAACTCTTCTTATTATACTTCTTCTATTATATACTTTTACAAACCCCTTTCACTAGAACAAGACGTAGTGAAACGCGCATATTCTGTCTGATAAAAATTATTTTTTATAAAAAGAAAATTGTTTAACCTATTTTTATAGCCATCCCCTAAAAGGAGACAAAAAAATGAACCAATCAGAATATGAAGATGTAAAAATTACATGCGTAGAGGATTGTGGAAACTCCCCTAAAATGAGTTTGCTTAAAGCGTTCCATATCGCTTTTGCCAGAAACGATAGCGACTTTATTTTGGATAATATCACAGATAGCATTTCCTGGGATATAATCGGTCAAAAACGTATTTTAGGGAAAGAGAATTTTTTAACAGAGTTGCAACAAATAGCGCAAATTAACATGACAGAGCTGCATATCAGCAATATTATCACACATGGTAAAACAGGATCAGCTAACGGTATGTTCCGATTAAAAAATAATAAAAGTTATGCTTTTTGTGATATCTATACTTTCAGCAGTGCATCCAAAAAAGCAAAAATAAAAGAAATAACTTCGTATGTAATAGAAGTGGACTAAGGGGTGTTATAGGAATAATAATGTATCATTAGATAATTTGGAAGAACTCTTTATTAATTGTTATTTTTTTAATCGATTTTCTTACCATTTTATTGTTTTAAAATAACGATAGATTTTATCTAAGTCCTTTTTTTGTTTTCCTTTTGAACTTTCCATATTGCCAAATTCAAAGAATTTCACTTTTTTGATTCCAACAAAATTGAAAAGTGCTCTTTTCATTAACATTTTATGAGCATTATTCAAAAAAATTAATGGATAATTTGTTGGTCCCTTCATGCTGGAAACACATATAACAGACTTTCCTTTTAATAAACCTTCTGGTAATAAGCCCCCTTTATCTCTATAAGCAAAATTAGCAGCAAATAGTTGGTCAATATATCCTAAAAGCATTGCTGGCGGTCTTCCCCACCAAATTGGATAAATAAAGACTATCTTATCCGCCCAGCTAATTTGATTTCGATAGTTTTCAAGGTTTATGTCCGTGTGCATATCTCGTCTTCGTTTTTTATCATTAAATACTAATCGGGGATCAAACCCCTCTTCATATAAATCGCTTACTTTTATCTCTTTAATCGCTTGGTTTTCTTTGCTTCCTTCCATCACTTTTTGCAAAAAGGCAAAACTTAAACTTTTGTGATTAGGATGTGTATAAATAACAAGCATTTTCATAAATTGATCCCCTTTTATTTATCATTTGATAACAAAATGATAATATGTTATTTTTTTATTGTCAAATGATAATTGTTTTTTGATAATCATTTTGTTATCTTATTCTTGTGAGGTGATTAGGATAAACAAGAAAGATTTATTTCAAAAATTTGTGGCATTTACAACTTCTGTTCATCAAGTAACACATGAATTAACAAAAGATGCCAAATCAGATACCGTTACGCCAGTCCAATATAGTATCCTTGAACATATATATATACATCAACCTGTTACTATTAGTGAGATAAGCGATTGTCAGCATATGTCCATGCCGAATACAAGTCGTGAACTAAAAAAATTATTGGAAAAAAAGTTGATTGAAAAAGGCGAAGATACGAAAGATCGCAGAAAGCAATTGATACGTCTCTCCAAAGGTGGAGAAACAATGATGAATCACGTCTTTATGCATATAGAAGCTCGTTTTTTACAGCGAATCCAAGATGCTTCACAAGAAGAATTAGCGGAAATAGACAGAGCTTTAGATCTTCTGCATACAAAAGTGTTTTTTTAGTATGGTTAGAGACAACGTTCATTCTCTCATTCTTTCTTTCACAAAATTCCCTTCACAATCCGTCGTTCTATTTCACAATCTATGAATGTACAAGCGTTTTTTCAAAGAGGCTGAGACATAACTAAATACATACTAGGTAAAGACGAACATTCTCTAATTTAGTACTTAAATGACTTGCCTATACTGGTTATTTATGTTTTTTAATCTAGTTAACTCAAACTTCGCACCTTCAAATTCGTTTGCAAGTCTTGATATTACTCGG
>JBDNRM010000018.1:0-34758 GCA_047718615.1 Bacillus sp. (in: firmicutes)
CACGGAAAGCGAGCATCCTGAAACGAGAATCTTGCCCCTATTTATAAGGAATAATATTTGCAAAAAAACATCCTAAAAGACGAATCAATCATCCTTTTCTAATTGCTCTAAACCATGTTACGTCAATACATGAAGAAGAATTTATAACTGCGAAGTTTGAGTAATTATAAGTATATAAAAGGACCTCTCTTCAAACATGGAAGAGAGGTCTATTTATCATTTTTTATTTTTTACTGCATGAATATAATGAATAGTTTCAAAGGCTGATAAATAATCGTTTCGATATTGAAAATAACGTTTTTCAATATCATCTGGTGTTAAATGTTCAAAAATCAGCAAGCCTGCTTTTTCAAGGAGATTCTCTATTTTTTGATAAGAAAAGCAAGATTTCATTGGTTCACCACCTGCTGAAGCCATTTTCACCATGTTTTCAACTCGGTTAGAGCGTCCTTTTTCTGTAAAAAGATGTTCATCTCCATAATCAAAAATAATGGAGCTTCCGGCTGGTATATGCGCAAATACTTGTTCTAATAGATGAAATAGTTGTTTTTCTGTTAAATAATAGGAAACGCCTAAAAGACTAACAAAAGTTTTTTTCTTATCATTAAAACTTGCTTCTATTAACTTTTTATAAGAAAAGTCCTTTGTGAAGTCCATTGGTATAAAATGCAAATGATCTGGAATTTGCAGATTTGCCTCTTTTAATCGGTGTTTTTTCCCTTCCTGTGTGGCTGGGTGATCCACCTCGAAAATATGCAGCTTATCTTTTAAAGGCATATGACGGAAACAAAAAGTATCTAAGCCTGCTCCTAAAATCACATATTGTTTTGCGCCTAATACTATTTCTTTTAATAGGACGTTTTCACAAAAAGAGGCTCGTGCTAAAGGAGTTGGCGAAAGCTGGATTTGTGTAATCCATTTTAAAAGTTCATCAGCATTATTGTTTAATTTGCTGGCAATATCTTTGTTGAAAAAATGTATTCCTTGAATCAAATTCTCTTTTATCATCTTTTGTTCTGGATGGGAGATTAATTCCTTTGCTATATAATCATCAAATAGTAATGGATGGTCATACTGACTATGATAAGCTCTGCTAAAAGCGGAAACCAATGAAGTAACACTAGACTCACTTATTTTCAAAAAAAGCAGCCTCCTTTTTATACACAAAAATAGGATTCTCATGGCCATGAGAATCCTATTATAAACCTATAATGATTAACTGTAAATTATAGCACAAATAATATTTTTTGTCAAATTTTTAGTTTGTAATAAAGAAACAAGTAAAAGGCGTTTTACTATATGTGAATAGCATATTTTTACAAATCTAGTTTTTTTGCTTGGACAAGCTTTTTCTTTTTTCATAGTTTATAGAGTAAGGCATTACAAAAAACAAGGAGGAATAGAAAATGAGTAGAAATCAGCGTAATGGAAATGGCCGTCGAAACTCTGTCAACAATGGAAACTGTAGAAGAAACGGCTGTTCAAATGTATCCCCTGCACAAGACGACGTAAGAACGGTGACGGAGCCAACGGAAACTATCGTTAATACAACGACTAATGAACATGTAGTAAGATATGTGCATCCAACCAATGTTGTTAATGTGAATCGAGATGTTTACCGTAATGAGCATTATTATCCAACTACCGAAAGAGAAGTAAATAAAACCGTTGTAGAAAACTACAACTGCGGAAGTGATTTGAATAATCCTTCTTGCAGACCAAGCAGACCATGCAGAAGACGAAACAGATAAGTTAGTATAAAGCAGGTGTAAAAACACAAAAAGAGCACTCATTTATGATGGGTGCTCTTTTTGTGTATAAACTGATTTTTCTTGTATTTGTTTTTTTACAATAAAATAATGTGTAGAATTGCTGATTTTGGTTCATTAAGATAATAAAGAAAATTCATTTTTTTTGAAAATTCTTTTTGACAGACTATTATTAAATGTGATACTATCCAATTACATTAAAAAAAGCGCATATAAACTCTTATGATGAGAGGTGGAGGGACTGGCCCTTTGAAGCCTCAGCAACCATTCTGATTGGAAAAGGTGCTAATTCCAGCAAAGCATAGTTGCTTTGAAAAATAAGAGAGGAATCCTTAAGACAACAAGCCTCTCTAAATTTAGAGAGGCTTGTTGTCTTAAGGAAGATATTGCTTGAAGAAAAGGGAATATTTTTCTTTTGAAAATTTCATACATAACACTATAGGTACTGTGTACAACGTTATACAGTTTAAAAGGGAAGACCGGTTAAAATCCGGCACGGTCCCGCCACTGTGATGGGGAGCAACTTATTTAGTACAAACCACTGTTTCAAAAAAGAAATGGGAAGGGGTAAGTTGCGTTGAACCTAAGTCAGGAGACCTGCCTAATGTGTCAGCTAATACTCTACGTGGATATAGGGGAGGTGCACATTTCATATTGTTGAGAAAATCAATATATCTCAGCTTTATTTATAATGCCATCTAATCTCCCTTTCCAATAGGAACAGGGAGATTTTTATTTTATTGAAAAATTTAAAATTGGGAGTGGGAAAAATGAGTCAAGTGAAAAGTTCGAATTTAGGGTACCCTCGAATTGGGGAAAACAGAGAGTGGAAAAAAGCGTTAGAACAGTTTTGGGCAGGGAAAATTGAAAAAACAGAATTTTTAACAACAATTGAAGATCTTCGCTTAAACCATTTGAAAAAGCAAAAAGACAAGGGCATTGATTTAATTCCAGTTGGCGATTTCTCTTTATATGATCATGTATTGGATACAGCTGCAATGTTTGGGCTTGTGCCAAATCGTTTTGAATATAATGGTGGTCAAGTATCTCTTGAAACATACTTTGAAATTGCTCGTGGCGCAAAAAATGCTGTAGCATCCGAAATGACAAAATGGTTTAACACAAACTATCATTATATCGTTCCTGAATTAGAAGGAGCAAAACCAGCACTAGTGGAAAACCGTCCATTACGTTTTTATAAAGAAGCGAAAGAAAAGCTTGATATTAACGGGAAACCAGTTATTTTAGGTCCAATTACGTTTGTAAAATTATCAAAAGGCTATAAACAAGAAGATTTTGCAGAGGTTGTTAATCAATTCTTGCCTTTATATGAAGAAATTGCGAAACAACTTCAAGAAGAGGGCGTTGAGTGGGTACAAATCGATGAGCCAATCTTATCTACAACGATTACAAAAGAAGAGTTGGCATTATTTAAACCAGTTTATACTGCGTTAACAAATGCGGCACCAAAAGTAAAATTCATTTTACAAACATATTTTGAAGCAGTTGAGCAGTATGAAGAAGTCGTTTCTCTTCCAGTTCAGGCAATTGGACTTGACTTTGTTCATGATGAAGGACAAAATCTTGCGGCATTAAAAGAAAATCGTTTCCCAGAAGATAAAGTATTATTTGCTGGTGTAATCGATGGCAGAAATATTTGGAAAGCATCCCTTGAAAAAACATCTTCTCTATTAGAAGAAATTGAAGCAGCAGTAGGCAAAGATCGTGTCGTTGTACAACCTTCTTGTAGTCTTTTGCACGTACCAGTTACAGTTAATAGTGAACAAGCATTAGAAGCAGTATTAAAAGAAGCTATTTCTTTTGCAGATGAAAAATTAGCAGAAGTAGCGATTCTTGCGAAAGGATTACAAGAAGGCAAAGCTGCGATTCAAAACGAAGTGGACAACAGTGAAAAAGCAATTGCCGCATTAGCAGCATCGTCTCATCGTAATAATGCAGAAGTACAAGAAGCAATTCAAAATATTTCTTCTTACGCTTCGGAACGAAAAGCTGGATTTGCAGAACGTTTAGCGCTTCAAGAAAAAGTATTCAACTTGCCGATTTTGCCAACAACAACTATTGGAAGCTTCCCACAAACAGCGGAAGTAAGAAAAGAGCGTTTAAAATGGCGCAAAGGCGAATTATCTAACGAAGCGTATAATAAATTTATTGAAGAGGAAACAAAAAAATGGATTGAAATCCAAGAGAAATTAGATATTGACGTATTAGTACATGGTGAATTTGAAAGAACAGACATGGTGGAATATTTCGGTGAAAAATTAGCTGGATTCCAGTTTACAAAATTCGGATGGGTGCAATCTTATGGTTCACGCTGCGTAAAACCACCAGTTATTTTTGGAGATGTTGCATTCATTAAAGCAATGACAGTGAAAGAAACAGTATATGCACAAAGTTTAACAGAAAGACCAGTAAAAGGAATGCTTACAGGTCCAGTTACAATCTTAAATTGGTCTTTTGTACGAAATGACATCTCTAGACAACAAGTAGCAAATCAAATCGCGTTGGCACTTCGCAAAGAAGTAGCAGAATTAGAAAAAAGCGGCATTCGCATGATTCAAGTGGATGAGCCAGCTATCCGTGAAGGATTGCCTTTAAAACAAAGCAAAAGAGAAAACTACTTAAATGGTGCGGTATATGCATTTAAACTGGCTGTATCTTGTGTAGAAAATGATACGCAAATTCATACACATATGTGCTATTCTGACTTTAAAAACATCATTCACAGCATTGATGCATTAGATGTAGACGTTATTTCTATTGAAACATCTAAGAGTCACGGTGAATTAATTAATGCCTTTGAAGAGAATGAATACAAAAAAGGAATTGGTCTAGGAGTATATGATATTCACAGCCCACGTATTCCAAAATTAGAAGAAATCACAAGAAATATCGACCGCGCTTTAAAAGTGCTTGATTCAAAATTATTCTGGATTAATCCGGACTGTGGATTAAAGACACGTGGCGAATATGAAACGGTAGAAGCGTTAAAAGTGATGGTAGAAGCTGCTAAACAAACAAGAGCAAAGCTGCTTGTAACGGAAGCTTAAAAAAGGATATTTAAATCATTTCTGGCTAGGCGAAAACGCGGATTGATTCTATGCATAAATCTAGCGAACCAGAATAATAACGAATTTTGCATGAACAATCCAGTTTTCGACAGCCTATGGGATAATCAGTTTAATAGGAACTGATTATCCTTTTGTTTTTTGAGTAGAATCAGGCATAAATACCCTGGAAATTCTCTCTTAATCTACTCTTTGTTTCTTTGTTCTTTTACCCACCAATCGATATGGTCTAAATCAAAAATTACTAAATGACGCATTGGTTTTTGATGGGGAATTTCTCTTTTTTTCATTAATAGCATAACTTCTTCTTTTGTTATAGCATAGCCTAACGAATCAAGATAAATAAGTAGATTTTTTATTCCGTTTACTTTCCTCATGTAATCACCCCCCACCAAATCTTCTTTCATCAAAAAAGAAAATTTAGTAATGGGTACTCCTAGAGAAAAGCTTAGTGTTCTTTACCCACTTATGATGTGAATATTCCTGTAAATATCTTTTTCTTATAGGCTGTAGTAGTGTAAGTTACGGTCTGAATCCACTTTTTTTCCTATTTAACTCTTTTGGCAATTGCCGTACTTATGAGTAGGAAACTTGTAATGAATCCTTTTTTTGCTTCTGGTTTACCCATATATCAGTAGAAAAAAATTCTTTCTCAAAATCTCTTTACAAACCAAAGGAAAACATGATATAAATCAAAAATATGTAAAAATAATATTGTATGAATAGAAATGATAGAATAGGTGAAAAAGATGAACAGAAATTTGTATAAAATGGGAAAAGATATTCTTTTTATTATGGCAGGTGCCTTTTTATTTGCTTTAGCAGTTAATTTATTTGTAATTCCGAATGATCTTGGAGAAGGCGGCGTCACCGGAATTACCATTATTTTGTACTATTTATTTCAATGGGGACCAGGGCTTGTCAACTTTATTATTAATGCTTTTTTGATTTTAATAGGATACAAGTTTTTAGATAAGCAAACATGTATTTATACGATTATTGCGGTTATTTTTAATTCTTTGTTTTTGCATGTGACAGAAAGCTGGCATATTGATTCAGATGAAGTTTTGGTGAATGCCATATTCGGAGGAGTGCTTGCTGGAGTAGGAATTGGCATGATTTTAAAAGTTGGCGGAACAACAGCAGGAACAACCATTTTAGCAAGAATTACAAATAAGTACTTGGATTGGAATATTAGTTTTTCTTTGTTGTTTTTTGATTTAATTGTTGCTTTTTCTTCTTACTTTATAATAGGTGCAGAAAAACTGATGATTACGATTGTTATGTTGTATATTGCTACAAAAGTAATGGAATTTATTATTGAAGGGTTGAATCCGAAAAAAGCCGTAACAATTATCTCCAGCAAACAAAGCCAAATTGCCGAAAAAGTGAATGATATTATGGATCGAGGCGTAACTGTTATGTACGGAAGAGGCTACTATTCAAAAGATGCGAAGGAAATTCTTTATATTGTGATAAACAAACAAGAAATGGTCGCTTTAAAGAAAATCGTCAAAGCAGTAGACAATGATGCTTTTATTACCATTCATGATGTTCGCGATGTGTTTGGCAAAGGATTTTTGGAGCTGTCGAAATAAAAAATTGCTTCTATTTAGCAAGGAAAAAACTCGCTTTAGTTAGAAGGTGAGTTTTTTTTATTACAAACATTTTTTGTTTTAAAACGGATTAATGAGAAAAAATAAGCGCCGATTAGACGCTTTAGAAACTAGGCAAAAGATAAATCGAAGAAGACTGCAAATCAACATCAAAGCTTCCAAGCCGGAAAATCTATCTGTTCCTTCTGTTTTTCATAAGCTTTCATAAGAGAGTATGAGTTTCCTAGTTTACTCACAATGAATCCTTGTGGGCTTTCCGTTTCTACATGGCCATTTAGCTCTTCTAATTTAATTTTTGCAAACATCTTTGCAATAGAAGCTAAACTTTCCATACTTCCCATTAATTCTGGACTATCATTTTTGTAGCTTTTCGCAATAGAGTGAATATAATCAAGTTTATTTTTAATAAGTTTAAGCGTTTCGATTTCAAACTGTTCTTCGGTTTTCCCCATAACATTCAGCTCCTCTTTAATAATCTTATGTGAAAAAAGTGAATGTAGAATAGACGGTTCGAATAAATAAAAGAATGGTAAAATGACCTATTAGAACAATGATAGAAAGGATTACCTACTAAAATGAGCTTTCAGCAAAACAAAAAAATAATCGAACAAAAAATTCGTTATGATAAAACAATTGTAGAGCATAGCTGTTTATTATTGCAGTCAGAACCCAGTATTGTTCTTTTTCATAAAATCAGGGATTCTTTTACGATGATGACAGGGAAGGGAATGGAGATGACTATCTTAGCAGGTAGCTACACAATTGCCTATTATTGGATCGACCGTCCTTATAATGTGTATCTATGGCGAGATGAACAAGGTAATTATTTAGGCTCTTATTTTAATATGGTTCAACATACATCTAGAACGGAGGAATGTCTTCGTTTTGAAGATTTAATACTGGATGTGCTTGTTTTTCCAGATGGGCAATTTTGTCTTTTGGACGAAGACGAATTGCCAGAGAAGATAGAACAATTTGAAAAGGGGAATGTGCAAAAAGAATTAATACACTTAACCGAAAATATGGAAAGTATCTTATTGGAAGTTTTGACGGACATGGATGATAAATTCCCACATGAAAAGATGAAAGAATTATTGGATGCAAAATAGAAAGAAACGTTAAAAAAAATGGAGAACTTGGGAATAAAGAGTGTTCGTGCTATTAATTAAAAAGATGGGAGCAAACTCAAATGATGGTGGAGTCAGCCGCCATTATTTGATTATCAATAAATTTTACGCATCCAAAATAATTAATAAACAAAATTAAGTGTTAAAAAACTAAGATATAAAAAGAAAAATATGGTAATATTTTATGAAATGAACCTTACATTAGTAGGAAGCTCATTGCCTGTTATGAAGGGATAAAGGGGGAAAAGATTTGGAAACAAGATGCATCTATCCATATATTTATTTTTTGATGGAACCAAATGTGATTGTTTTTAAAATATCTGCAAACAAATACGTAAGTCCATCGCAGTTAAGGGAAGCTGGAGAGTGGAAAGTTTATGAATTAGCAGAAGGGGAGGAATTCGCTGCATTTAATCATAAAAAAACGAGGCCAGCTGGTGGAACTGGTTATTTTATAAGTGAAGATGGAATTGCTCTTATGACGAAAGTGGTTAATCTGCAAATAGGTAGACACAAAAAAGAATATTCTATAAGCAATACTGGTCGTTTTCATGATGTCGATGCATCTATCCATCTTGCAGCATCTGATTCAACAGCTGGTTCTTTATATGCTGCTTTGGATTCTCCTAAAAAAGTGATCGTTTTGTCAGACTATCTTGCTATTGGACCGATAAGAAATTTACATACAAAAAATGGACAAGCTGAACGATTTGAATGGTTATACAATCATATCAATACAGGCATGGATGAATATAATCAAGAAGTCAAGTTTACCAATACCCTTTTAGAAATAGACGAGATTCCAGAGCAGGCACCCATTTATATATGGTATTGCGATGATGATGTGGGAGAACAAACAGCACTTCGTTTTCTGCTGTATGTATTAGCTGATAAAACAAATGAAATCTTTCTGCTTCCTATTGGTCGGCAAAATGAAGAAAATCATCCTTATAGGATAGAAAAATTAAAAGCTCTTTTTGAGAACAGGCAAGAAGAGGATTCGCTTTCCAATAAGGAGAAAAAACGTTATATAAAAGAGTGGGAGGCATTAGCACAGTCGAAAGAAATGCTGCGTCTTTGTCAGCATAATAAAATTTGCAGTGTGCCGGAACAATACTTCGATGCATTTCTTTTGAAAATAATTGAAGCACTCCATAAAAAGCAGGAAAACAAAGAATTTATAAAAGTTTCTCACATTATTGGCGAAGCAGTAGATGCAATGGACGAAAAAATGAGCGATCCATTTTTAGAATATCGTATCCGAGATTTAGTATACAGCGGAGTTTTAAAAATGAAAGGCATACCTAAATCAATGCGACATTATCGAGTAATGCTGTGAACACGATAAGGGAAACTTTTCTGCTAAGGGAGTTTTTATCACATAGTAGATAACGTTTGAAATAGAAGTTGTACGAGCGAAATGTTGGTGGGAGGACCTCCTATTAACTAAGGAATGCCCCCAATTGTTTAAGTGTATTTCTTCAAAACTTGGTTTTTTTATAAAGTTATTTTTTACGGAAAGAATTGCTGCTAATTTAGGTAAACAGCTTTTAAATTGTTGAAGATGGATATTTTCTGTTTTAAGCGAATTAGAATTTAAAAAACAAACCTTACACGAATACAGGTATGGAAAATAATCGGAACATAGGGAGGTTTTAAATATGAAAATCAATAGAATAGATCATGTGAGTATAAACGTAAATGATCTTTCAGGAGCTAAAGCTTTTTTTCTTGATTTAGGACTTGAAGTACAAGCGGAATGGGAATTGGATGGAGAACAATTGGATAGAATAGTTGGACTTAATGATGTTAAAACGGCATGTGTAGCATTGGGGATGCCAGAAGGTGAGACATGGATAGAGCTAGTCAAATTTTATACACCGTCAGATGAAAAAGGTATTCAGCAACCTTCTGCAAATACGCTGGGCATCCGACATATTTGCTTTGCTGTTGAAGATATTGAATCTATTGTTGCAAAATTGAAAAAGAATGGCACGGGAATTTTTAGTGAGATACAGCAATACGAAGAAAGTTATAAGTTATGCTACGTGCGTGGTCCAGAGGGAATTATTTTAGAGTTGGCGGAGAAAATCAGTTAAATAGTATATAGGTTTTAACTGATTTTCTCCGAGCTTAAAGACTCCTTCTTAAATAAACTAAGGGTGCATTACCCGAGAAGAATTAATACCCCATTTTTTTAGGTTAGCCTTTTTTCAAGATAGCATATGTATTTAAAATATAGGACTAATAAAAACAGTAAAATTGGATTGAGCAAAGCAGAATACGATAATTTCCACCATCCATAATGAAAGTATCCCCAAGGTTCAGACAATAAGGCGATTTTTTCATATAGCAATAAGGCAATATCCCAACAAATAATATAGCAAAATTGTTTGAAAATAGCCTGTTTGAAAGGAAAATAATTCAAAAATATAATATTAACCGGTGGTACTAAAAAAACAATATTGAGAATGGATTGCCAATCAATATCCTTGCTAAAATACCAATATCCTGCGTATTTAAAATCAATAAAAATGTCAAATAACATTTGAAAGGAAATGGTGAACATCCATATATGCAATACACAGTTTCCATTTAAATGTTTATTCAGTGTAACAGCTAAAAAATTAAAAAGAAATACGGCTAGTAACAAACCAATCATAGTATATCCCCTTATAAAAATGGATGCTTCTAGTATTTGTTTATTTGAAAGGGAATATCCAAGCAAACAAATTTTGCACCATAAAAGATGAAAATAGGCAGTTTTCTTTAGTCTGTTGTTCTGTTGAAGTGCGGACTAAGCGTAAGAATACTACCCTTTTCAAGAGGGGACATTGCTGAATAACTACAAATTTTTTCAAGAACTAATTTCCAGTATTAAACGAACATACTTTCGTATATAATAAATACGAAAGTATGTTCGTTTTTTTAATCGTCATAATCTATGTAATCAAGTTAGATGAGTGTCTAGCGCAAACACCTAGCCTTGGTGAGTATTGCTTGATGCCCCTTTAGCCAGAAGAACATTTTTCTTCGGTGCTGAACAAGGAGTTTGTGCTTTTCTTAAAAGGAGATATTGTATGAGAGACAAAGTGATTTTTCTTGTTGATATGCAGTCATTTTATGCTTCTGTTGAAAAAGCAGATAATCCGGAGTTGAAAAATAAACCTGTTATCGTTTCTGGGGATCCTGAGAGAAGAAGTGGGATTATTTTAGCTGCATGTCCGTTAGCTAAAAAATGTGATGTGAAAACGGCTGAATCATTGTGGGAAGCGCAGCTGAAATGTCCTGATGCTGTTATTGTCAAACCTCGTATGCAGCGTTATATTGATGTATCCTATCAAATTACACAAGCTTTGGAACGATTCACAGATCTTGTAGAGCCGTTTTCGATCGATGAGCAGTTTATGGATGTTACTGGAAGTCAAAAGTTGTTTGGAGATCCTTTGACAATGGCTAGAACGGTTCAATATTCGATTAAGGCTGATACGGGAGTATACGCCCGAGTCGGAATAGGTTCAAATAAAGTGCTCGCTAAAATAGCTTGTGATGCATTTGCTAAGAAAAATAAGGAAGGGATTTTTTCATTAACCCCCGCCAATTTAAAGGAAAAAATGTGGCCATTGCCTATAGGGGAAATGTTTGGGGTAGGAAGTAAGATGAAAAAACATCTAAATGGCATGGGAATTTATACAATAGGCAGTTTGGCTAAATTTCCGTTGGAGATTCTTAAAAATAGATGGGGTATTAATGGAGAAGTGTTATGGCAAATAGCAAATGGCATTGATTATTCTCCGGTTACAACGACATCACATAACCATCAAAAAGCAGTTGGTCACAATATGACATTACCAAGAGATTATACAACACTAGAGGAAATAAAAGTGGTACTACTAGAATTAAGTGAGGAAGTTGCCAGAAGAGTACGTTCTAAAAATTATCTTGGTTCGACCGTTTCTATCAGTGTAAGAGGAGCTGATTTTGATTTTCCGACAGGATTTCACAGACAAATGAAACTTTCATCTCCTACAAATTTTGGAATGGATATTTTTTATGCAATCGTTAAACTGTTTTGTTCCTATTGGGATGGATCTCCGGTAAGAAGTCTAGGGGTTACATTAGCACAATTGGAATCAGCCGATATGCAGCAATTAAACCTGTTTGATTTTTCTCTGCGAAAAGAACATCTTAATGAGGCAATCGATAAAATTTATTCTAAATATGGAAAAACGTCTATTATTCGTGCGTCCTCTTTAACAGAAGCAGGTCAGGTGTTTGTTCGCGCTGAAAAGATTGGTGGTCACTATAAATAAACGAAGAACGGAGAGATTAGGAATGAAGCCTAATAAAATGACACCAGGATATAATTTAATGTGGGAGTCTAGTAGGATGATGCTGCCAGAGCACAAACAAGTATTGCAACGCCATCAAAAGGAGTTAACGAAAAAGACAAAGCCTATTATGGATGAACAGCAAATTGCGCTATTTTCTATGTATATTACGCGGTCAATAGAACAAGGACTAACATTGAAAATCCAATTATTTCATGAATATGAAGATGTTTATTTTATCGGTAAGGTGCAAAAAATATTAGTAGAAAGAAAAGAGATAAAAATTTCCCATGCAAAGGGCAGCGAATATATCGGTTTAGATGAAATGATTGATATTCAAATAATGGAATAGAGTGATGCATGCCATAAAGTTGTAGTTAGTCTTGAAGAAAATAACAAGGAAAGGCTGTAATTCTTTTAACGATTCCCACAAAATTTCTTAAAAGTGAATATTCTCCTCCGAATAATCTTATTTTCGTCATGTTTCAAAAAAATAGGAGAAGGGAAAAAGAGATGTATAAATAACATTGTATTTTTATTTCGTATATTAGAGGGGGTTCTTATCTTCAGACGAAAAAAGTAGGGATTTTTTATCAGATGAAAAGTATTCACTTGATTCCCGAAATTTTTGCTACATATTGTGAAAGAACAAGCAATTTTCTTCTGCTACATTTACATGGATGAACTAAATTGTGTTTTTTGTAAATAACTGAGGAGGAGAACTAAGAAATGGAAAAACCTGAGAGAATTGCTGGCAAACGAAAAATAGATTTTAAAGAAAGGCAGGCAAAGAAAAAGCAAAAAACACCAAAAAAACAATTACGTTTCATTGTGTTAATTTCAACGTTTGGAGGTCTTTTGTTCGGATACGATACAGGAGTAATAAATGGAGCATTGCCTTTTATGGCAGAGAAAGACCAATTAAATCTTACACCATTAAAAGAAGGTTTAGTGACAAGCTCTTTGCTTTTAGGAGCAGCTTTAGGTTCGGTATTAGGAGGAAAGCTATCAGATCGGTACGGACGTCGGAAAAATATAATGTATTTAGCGATTTTATTCTTTTTGGCGACAATTGGATGCACAGTGGCTCCTAATGTGGAAGCGATGGTTATGTTTCGTTTTCTATTAGGTTTGGCTGTTGGCGGAGCATCTGTATCTGTACCAACCTTTTTGGCAGAAATGTCTACCTCCAAGCAAAGAGGCGGAATTGTTACACGAAATGAATTAATGATTGTTTCTGGTCAATTATTAGCATTTATTGTGAATGCAATATTGGGAACAAATTTTGGTGAGGCTGGCCATATTTGGCGTTATATGTTAATGTTTGCAGCAATTCCAGCACTTGTGCTTGGTTTCGGTATGTTGAAAGTGCCAGAAAGTCCACGCTGGCTGGTAACAAAAGAAAAAAACAATCATGCTCTACAAGTTCTGAAGAAAATTAGGGGAGAACAGGAAGCGAAACGGGAATGGAAGGAAATTGTTGCTTCCGTTGAAGAGAAATTGACAGCAGATAAAGGCAGTTTAAAAGACTTTAAGATTCCTTGGCTGCGCAGAATATTATTTATTGGAATGGGTATAGCAATTGTTAATCAACTTACAGGGGTAAATTCAATTATGTTTTATGGGATTCAGATTCTTAAGGATGCAGGCTTTGCAACAGAATCCGCGCTAGTAGCAAATATTGCAAACGGAGTCGTTTCCGTCGCGGCCATGTTATTCGGAATTTGGCTTTTAGGAAAAGTAAACCGTCGTCCTATGTTTTTAATAGGACTTGCTGGTACAACAACTTCACTTTTATTAATAGCTATCTTTTCCTTAACAATGGACGGATCGCCTGTACTTCCCTATATAACGCTATCGTTAACGGTTTTATTTCTTGCGTTTATGCAAGGTTCAGTTGGTCCGGTTACATGGTTGACAATAGCTGAAATATTTCCAGTAAGATTAAGGGGAATTGGTGTTGGGATTAGTATTTGCTGTTTATGGTTGGCAAACTTTATCATTGGCTTCCTTTTCCCGATTCTACTTGGAACAATTGGTTTATCCAATACATTTTTTGTTTTTGTTGGACTTGGTTTATTATCAATACTGTTTATTTATAAATGTATGCCGGAAACAAAAGGGCGTAGTTTAGAAGAAGTAGAGCGTTCTTTCCGCAGCTATGGAACACAAACCAACTCAAAAAAGATTAGAATGATGGAAATAAAGAATCATTATTAAGAAGAAAGGCGGCCATAAATAGTGGCTGCCCTTTTTGTATGAGAAAAAGTTAAGCGGAACTGCTGAACAAATAATCTAATTAAGGTATAATATAAAATGGAAAAAAAGTCGTTTTTATTATAGAGAATAGGGACATCTGTTGAACATTTTGGACAAAATGTTGAAGAAGTGCTGCATTTCTCTATATAATAAATATTGGTGAGTTAAAAGTAGAAAGAGAGTGTTCAGAATGGGTCGTAAGTGGAATAATATTAAAGAGAAAAAAGCGTCAAAAGATGCTAATACTAGTCGGATTTATGCAAAATTCGGCCGCGAAATTTATGTAGCAGCAAAACAAGGAGAGCCAGATCCTGAGTCCAATCAAGCATTAAAAGTAGTACTTGAGCGTGCTAAAACATATAATGTACCAAGAGCGATAATTGATCGGGCGATTGAAAAAGCAAAAGGCGGTTCAGAAGAAACATATGATGAGCTTCGTTATGAAGGCTTCGGACCAAGTGGGTCGATGGTGATAGTGGACGCGTTAACCAACAATGTGAACCGTACTGCTTCAGATGTACGTGCAGCATTTGGGAAAAACGGCGGCAATATGGGTGTAAGTGGTTCTGTTTCCTATATGTTTGATGCAACAGCAGTTATCGGAGTAGAAGGAAAAACAGAAGAAGAAGTATTAGAATTATTAATGGAAGCAGATGTAGATGTTCGAGATATTTTAGAAGAAGAGGATAATATCATTGTTTATGCAGAACCAGATCAGTTTCATGCTGTTCAAGAAGCATTTAAACAAGCAGGTGTGACAGAATTCACAGTTGCTGAATTAACGATGCTTGCTCAAAACGATGTAACACTAGACGGAGATGCACAAGAACAATTTGAAAAAATGATCGATGTACTAGAAGATCTAGAAGACGTCCGCCAAGTGTACCATAATGTAGATTTAGGAGAATAAAAGTTTTTTACAACAGCCCCTTTTGCATGTGCATGAAGGGGCTGTTTTTTATTTGTTAAAAGAAGAGACCATATTACAATAAGAAGCATTAGGACAAAAACGGAAGGAAACAAAGGGGGGGAGTGTCCGATAAAAGGAGCATCAGGACAAAAAAATGAAGGAAAAGAAGGAGAACTGTCCGATAAAGAATAATCATCAAGAACAAACTGCTAAGACTCTCCCTCTAACAAGTTTGAAAGATAAGATTTATTGTCTACTCTTCCTAATGCTCAAAACCATGCCGCTAACAGATCATCCATTTTCTCCAATGAGCGTTCCGTCTTGCTTTTTACATCAGCAAGCCATTCCCCCTGCACAGCTTGCTGACTCCATCGCGCCGAAATCATTCTTTTCACCTCGTCAGAATTTGGACCGCCAGGCAAGGAGCGGTTGCGGACAAAATAATCAGCATCTAGAGACTGGAGGAGCATGGTTTCATTTAAACAAAGCGTTTTGCCAATCACTTTCTTTGCAGCCTCATTAAGAAGACGCAATGTGATTTGGTTTGCAGCAATATTTTGAGCCATTGCTTCTTGCACAACTAGACTTGTAATCTGATGGGCTTTGCGGAAGGATAACCCATCTGTTCGGACAATGGTATCTGCTAGTTCCGTAATGGTCGCAAAACTAGAAGCAGCTCTTTCCCGCAGTTTCGCTTCATTCACTTTTACCGTACCAATCACACAGCCCAGCAGTCGACATAATTGATCTAATAAGTCAAAGCTTTTCCAAGCATATGGCTGCATATCATCTTCGGTATCAACAATATCACCAAATGGCGTGTTATGAAGCATCGTGAGCACGGTTTGCGTATTGCCTACACAGCTCGATAATAAAGAACGGATATGTTCAAAAGACACAGGGTTGCGTTTTTGCGGCATTATGGAGCTTATTTGAACATAAGGATCTGCAACTGTTAACACGCCAAACTCTTGTGTACTCCATAATAATAAATCTTGAACAAAACGTCCGAGGGAAATAGCGGTAATTTGGGTAGCGGTCATAGCCTCGGCTATATAATCAGCTCCCGCAATTGCGTCATAAGAATTTTCGACTAAACGATCAAATCCAAGCAACTCCACCATTCTTTCTCGATTAATCGCAAAACCTGACGTGGTAAAAGCAGCTGCGCCCATCGGACTTTGATTGCAATGTTTGTATGCCAGTTTAAACCGCTCGATATCACGGTTTAAGCTATCGACAACCGCCATGATGTAATGCCCTAATGTAGTAGGCTGTGCCTGCTGAGTATGTGTATACCCAATCATAAGCGTATCAGCATGTTCTTCAGCAAAATGGAGAAGCTGCTCTTTTAACGATAAAAGGGAAGTGAAGGCAATCTGCATTTTTTGGCGGAGTGTCATACGAAACATTGTAATGCACATATCGTTGCGGCTTCTGGCAATATGCAAATTCCCAGCAATATCTCCTGCCTTTTGAAGAAGTTCATCTTCTACAAGAAAAAATAAATCCTCCACTTCACCAGTATAGTGAGAGGTGCGAATAGAAGGTAAATCAAGGCTTCTAATAGCCTTTGCAATCTGTTTTCCTTCTTCAACCGTAAGGAGGTTTTGCTCACGCAGCATAATAAGCTGTGCTTTATTAATGGCCATCATTGGATCGAGCAAATGATGCTTTGCTTCGTCATACGCAGGTGCGAGCACCACTTCTGTATACGTTTTCCCAGGAAAAACAGAACCTTCTGTTTGAAGAATTCGATCACGTTGATTTTTCGATTGCTCATTCGAAATTTTCATTATATTCTCCCCCTAAATTTTTTTCCGTTATCTATTTTATAGTTCCATTATTTATCCAAAAAGAATTCAATGCAATTATGATCTGACCAATTTATGCAATCTGTTTTCCTTTCATTCTATTCCATTCGTTCGAATAACGTCATTCTCTTATAGAATAGAGGATTTCTCATAAATTGATTAGTTCACTTATCAGACCTTTACGGACAAATTTGCCCATTAAGAGTGGGGTAAATGGGAAAAGGTAGAGTAAATTGCTATAATATCTTAAAAAGGAGGCGTGAAAATTGCTTCAATTTATTGGTTGTGGCAGTGCTTTTCATACGCAATTAGGAAACAATGCCGCATGTATAAAAAAAGGAAAAAGTTTATTTTTAATCGATTGTGGCAGTAGTACGTTTGAAAGAATGCAACGAAGTGGATTGTTACAGGGAGTCGAACAAGTATTTGTACTACTAACCCATACACATCCAGATCATGTTGGTTCTTTAGGGGATCTAATCTTTTATGGTTATTATTCTTTAGGAAAATTAGCAGAACCAACAGTAACGGTATTGGCGCCTGATGGTTTGAGCATTCAACCACTTTTAAAAGGAATGGGTGTAGAAGAAAATACATATGAATTGTTTTCATTTAAAAATCAAGGGGAAATTTGCTGCAATGATTTTTTTATACAATATGAGGCCATTCCAGTAACACATGTAAAAACATTAAATTGTTTTGGCTATATTCTTCATTTTGAAAATAAGACGATTTATTATAGTGGGGATTGTAACGATATCCCGCTAACTATTCTGCAGCGATTGCATAAGGGGGATTTTTCTTACTTTTATCAAGATACATGTAAGGCTGATTATAATGGGAATGTCCACTTATCCTTAAATAAATTGAATAAATTAGTAAAACAAGAGGTTAGAGAGAAAGTGTATTGTATGCATTTGGATGAAAGCTTCAAAAAGGAAGAAGCAGAGAAGTTGGGGTTTCATGTAGTCAAATCTATTATATAATGAAAAAGCAAATGAAAATTTGATAGCAATATTTTTAGGATTACCAATCACTGGTGATCCTTTTCTTAATTAAAATAGCGCTACATTATACTCATAAAGCAATTTGCACGTGGATTAGCTGTAAAATGAGACAGTTGTATATTCTAAGAGTTTATAAGAAAGAGAGTGTATGTTGGTTTATAAATGAGGGAATTAAAAAATTATTGAAAGAAACCTAACAAAAACCTTAAGAAAATCTTAAGAATTATCATCCGTAAATGTTAAGATTTTACCATTATGATAGAAAATAGATAAAGAAAAGCGGAAAGCAGGGGGAAACATGCAGAAATTAAATGTGTTAGTCGTGGATGATGAAAAAGAAATCCGCGATGCGATTGAAATTTATTTAAAAAATGAAGGAGTAGCGGTGTTAAAAGCAAAAGACGGCATCGAGGCGCTAGAGTTGATTCATGAGCAAGAAATTCATCTCATTATTTTAGATATTATGATGCCAAAGCTTGATGGGATTGCAGCGACTTATAAAATACGTACAGAAAAAAACATTCCGATTATTATGCTAAGTGCAAAAAGTGAAGACACGGATAAAATATTAGGCTTGCAAGTCGGCGCAGATGACTATGTTACAAAGCCCTTTAATCCGATGGAGCTTGTTGCAAGGGTAAAGTCGCAGTTAAGAAGATATGTCACATTTGGCACATTTGAAGGTGCAAGCAAAGTGATTGATCTAAATGGACTAACATTAGATACAGCAGCAAAAGAAGTAAAGGTGAATGGAGATTCAGTGAAGCTTACTCCCATTGAATACAAAATTGTCGAGCTATTGATGCAGTATGCTGGACGTGTTTTTTCAATTGAAGAGATTTATGAACGGGTTTGGAAAGAGCCAAGCTATCATGCTGAAAACACGGTGGCTGTACATATTCGTAAAATTAGAGAAAAAATCGAAATTGATGCAAAAAATCCAAGGTATTTAAAGGTGGTGTGGGGCATTGGCTACAAAATGGAAAAATAGTATTGTTTTTATTGTTTGGACGTTGTTGTTTACAAGTGGTGTGAGTGGGTTGTTTACTTTTTACCTATATATGAATGAATATCAGGGGAGTTATTTTGAGACAATAGAGTTTGAGTATAAGGTTGTTCCGTTTATCGAGTATTTACATGAGTATGAACTATATAATATACCATTAAAAGAGGCAAAACAATTAATAAAAGTAACGGATGAAGATATTAAGGAACACTGTTATCGATATGGAAACTTAGACGAGCAGCTTGAGAATATTAAAGAGCAGTATAAAAAGCGAATTGGCGATGCTTACGCAGAAGAAAATAAAAAAGAAGGGCAAGTATTAATCGCTGAAAGAGATAAGAAGCTGGAAGATATTAAAGAAAATTTTGAAAGTGATAAGCATATAGAACCAAAAGTAAAAAAAGAAAAAGAAGCGATATTAGAGGATTTTTATAAAGAGAAGGAATCTTATTATGGTGATTATCAAAGTTATACGAAAGATTTTACTTATTATTTTCAAAATGATCAAACAGGAAAAGTATATACTAATTTAACATCTTCCGAACGACAATCTGGAAAAAATAGTATAAACTCAAAAAATATGCTGTTTCATACAAATTATACGATAACAGAAGATACCTACGATCATGGATATATTGAATATAAACTTATCGATCTCATTAGACGGAATGTGATAACAGCAAAGCAAGAGGGGAAATTTGTAGGAGAAATCGGCATATCTAAATCACTTGATTCATCAAGTCCACTGATGCAAGAGTATCATCAGTATGAATATGCAAAAAAGACATTGTTTATTTATTCTATAGCATGTATGGCAGCGTTTATTCTTGCTTTTGTCATTGGAATAAAATCGAAAATTAGTTCAAAAGTCAGCAATGCATGCGAAGGAATTTACCGTAAAATACCTTTCGATTTGCAATGGGTGTTATTTCTTACTAGCTTCATATTTGCGATTGTTTGTGTAGGGGTTGTTATTACAGAATTCAGTAATCCAGAGACTGTAGGTACTTATGAAAGCATAAGAGATATTATCTTATTTTTAAGTATAGGGGCATGTTGTTGGGGGTTCGCTGTTATTCAAGGCAAGTTAATATGGAAAATATGCAGAAAGTTGCAGTTATTAAAACAAGCATGGCAAAAGTCACTGATAAGCAGGATAATTTCTTTTATTAGAAATTTTGTTAAAAAAACAGGCGTACGTATACGAGATGCATTTTTAAATAGAAATGTCGGCACACAGTTATTTATTATGCTCGCAGCAATATTCGGATTAGGACTTTTAGCAGCAGTTGCGATAATAGATCCAGTATTTATGCTTATTTATATACTAGTACTTGTTTTTGTCGGTACACCAATAACGATGATTTTAGTCAAAAAAATCGGCTATTTTAATCAAATCGTCATAAAAACAAATGAATTGGCAGAAGGGAAATTAGGTCCCGATCTAGAAGTGTACGGAAAAACGGTTTTTGCACAGCTTGCAGGAAATATTAATCTATTAACAGAGGCAGTGAAAAACTCTCAAAGCGAACAGGCAAAAAGTGAACGAATGAAATCAGAACTTATTACAAATGTAAGCCATGATTTAAGAACACCATTGACTTCTATTATTACGTATACGCAATTATTACAATCAGGTGCTGTTACAAAGGAAGATCAAGCTAGCTATCTTGGAATTATCGACCGTAAATCGAAGCGCTTAAAGGTGTTGATTGATGATTTATTTGAGGTATCGAAAATGGCAAGCGGGAATATTGATTTGAAAAAGGAAAGGGTAGATATTGTTCAATTATTACAGCAGGCGCTGGCAGAACACGATGAAAGCATCACAGAATCTACCTTGCAGTTCCGGGTAACCCATAAAGAGAAGCCAATATTTGTATTAGTAGACGGCCAAAAAATCTGGCGGGTTTTTGATAATTTAATTGGCAATATATTAAAGTATTCTCTTGATCATTCCCGCGTTTATATTACGGTTGAAAAAGCAGATGAACAAGTCATTATTACCTTTAAAAATATTTCTAAGTATGAACTGAGCGGCAACAGTGAGGAGCTGCATGAACGATTTAAGCGAGGAGATACATCACGTCATACAGAAGGATCAGGTCTTGGACTTGCGATTGCCAAATCGATTGTCGAGCTGCATAACGGCATGTTTCAGATGGAAACAGATGGAGATTTGTTTAAAGTAAGCATTTCTTTAAAAGAGGAGTAGGTGAAAAGATGGAGCAATTGGCGGATCCAATAAATATTTCAGAAATATTCCCGTTATTTTATCAACGCTTGTTTCACATAAGCTACTCCATCACAAGAGATCGACATTTAGCAGAAGATGTAGTCCAAGAAACCTTTATTAAAGCAATGAAAAAAATGAGAAGCATAGACGATGAGAAAAAAATCGGAGCGTGGCTGTCTGTAACGGCAACAAGAACCGCGATTGATTTTGTACGGAAAGAACGGAAAAAGAAAGATGTTTTTATGGAAAAAGAAATGGTGGAGCTAATTGGAAATAGAGAGGAACAACTTGTAGAAAAAAAGATAGAATCCGATTATTTTTTCAATCGTGTGTATGAAGCAATCGGGAAAATGAAGCAAGAATATCAGCAAGTATTGCTATTAAAAATAAAGCATGGCTTAAAAGAAGCAGAGATTGCAGAATTTCTTGGCATCAAACCATGCACCGTAAAAACAAGAATTTACCGGGCAAGAAAACAGCTGAAAATGCAGTTTTTACAAGAGGTGCAAATATAAAAAGCAAACTATTTTCTCAAATTGTGTTTTTAACCGAAAAAATGGCTGGAAGTAGTAGACTCCTACGGAAAGCGAGAAAGACGAGAAGAAAGCAGCTATAAGAGGTTGTTCAAAAAGTCCGGTAAAAATGACACATCGAATTTCTTCGTTGTCTTACTTTTCCGCTTCTCACGTATTCAACGAAAGGATCTTCCACTAAAAGCGCTCACGTCCTGCGAGCAACGCGGAAGTCACCACATCCTGTGAAAGGCCGATGCTCAAAGTTACGACGCCGCGAACTTCTCGGTCCTTTTTATCCTCCTTTTTGAACACGCACTATAAAGAAAAAACGAAATCATGTATGGCAAGCAAAAAAAGTGGCGTCCCATTTATAGAGACACCACTTTTTTGTATTACAATGCCGCTTTAATAATCTTTTTATAATAGAAAACAGAAAGAATGCCAAAGATCGAATAAAGGGCAGTATACAATACCATAACAATAATCATTGGCGTCCAAAGCTCGGATCCGAAGAAGAACCAGCCGGATTGGACGGCGAAATAGCTGTGAACTAGTCCAACGATTAACGGAATTCCAAAGCTGAAAAGCTGTTTGCCTTGAATGCCTCTCAGCAAATCGCCTTGTGTATAGCCTAATTTTCGTAAAATCGTATAATTGTATTTTTCGTCTTCGCCTTCGTCCATTTGTTTAAAATACAGAATGCATCCAGAGGTAACGAGGAAGGCAAGTCCTAAAAAGGCAACAATAAACATCGTTAGTCCCATTGTTCTTTTTCGATCGTTTAGCATATCCAGTCGAGAAAGGTTGGGCATATTTTGATCGAGTGCCAGCTCATGAAAAGTTTGATTAGCTTTTTCTAGTTTCGATTCATCGTTTATATCGATTCCAACATAAGTGGTTGACTGCATTTGAATACTTTGATCTAAATTATTCAAAAGAGTATCAAAAACAGTATGATCGACAATCGCTGTTGGCAAGCCGCCAGCTGTAAAAGTAAAGGACACAACGCTGTCTTCGTTTAACCCAATATAGCGAAGGGGAACCGTGCCACTTTTGCTTTTGAATGTAACAATCCCTTTGTCTTTAAAACTCATAAACCGCTGCAAGACATCATTATAGCCTGTGAAAATAGTTTCGTCTTTTTGCAAATCTGTTCCTTTTACACTGTTTTCGTTAACAACTGAAATCGTCATTTGGCTCATATCCTGTGTCATACCTTTTGGTTCAGCAGCAAGAATATTTTTGACATCTGCATTTACCTGTATAACGGGTATGATTGTTTCTTTAAAGGCAATATTTTTATCTGATAATGCCTGTGTAAACGTATCGGCTGTTTTTGTTTCAGTGAAAGCAAACTGGTTGGGTACACTCTTTTTTGCTGTTTGCTCTGCAGAATAAAAGGTAATATAGCTTAATGACAATAGCGCAATGGCAAGGGCAGAAACGGTCGTAATAATTGTTAAAAGAAGTGCATTGGATTTCATACGAAACATAATAGTAGAAAGGGACAACACTTCATTAATGTTTAAATAGCCATTTTTGCTTTTTCGAATAATATTGGAGATAAAGCTGACAGATCCTTTATACAGTAGATAGGTTCCAATAATAACGAAAGCAAGTACACTAATCATCGCTGCAAATAAAGCATTCATCGTTGGGAAATCGCCATTAAACAGTCTGGAGGAAAGATAATAGCCGCCAATTACGAAGACGATGCCGACAATCCCCATCAGTACTTCCCATACAGATAATTTTTTTACTCTGCCTTCTGAGGATGATTTGACGTGAAATAAGGATAGAATCGTTTGTTTTTTGATAAAAATATAGTTCATCAGCATGATAAAGAGATAAATGGCACAGAACACAAGAATCGTTTGAATAAGTGCTTTTCCAGAAAAATGTAATGTAGCAATCCCTTGAACAGCTGTAATTTTAAATAAAATCAAGATAACCAATTTGCTAAAAGAAAAACCAATAAATGTCCCAATTAACAAGGAGCCAAAATACAAAAGTACATTTTCTGTAATAAGAATGCGAAAAATCCGATTTTTGGTCATGCCAATTAGTTGAAATAAACCAATTTCCTTGCTGCGGCGCTTCGTAAAAATCATATTGGCATAAAACAAAAATACAGCAACAATGGCAACTAATAAAATCGATGCTGCACGTATAGAAGCGGCTCCTTTTAATGACCCCTTTGTTGCATCCATTGATGGGTCATATTGTAAGGTCACGAAAGAAAAATACAAAGCAACACTAAAAATCAATGCGAATAGATAAAGATAATAATTTTTTATATTTTTAAGCAAGTTTCGTAAAATAAGCTGATTAATGTTCATACTGCACCCCGCTTAATATCCCTTGCGTTTTCATAATATCTTGGAAGAAGCGTTGTCTTTCCTGATCTCCTTTATTTAACTGGGTATAAATTTGTCCATCTTTAATAAAAATCACACGGCTCGAGAAGCTTGCCGCTGCCGGATCATGGGTGACCATAACAATCGTTGCTTTGCGGTTTTTATTTAAGCTGCTTAGTTTATTTAATAAATCAGCGGCAGATTTACTGTCAAGTGCTCCGGTTGGCTCATCAGCAAAAATAATGCTTGGTTCATGAATAAATGCTCTTGCTGCAGATGTACGCTGTTTTTGGCCACCAGATATTTCATTTGGGTATTTATTCTTTAATTCATTGATGCCAAGATCATTTGCTAACGCAGTAAATCTTTCTTCTGCTTCTTTTTTGGGAGTTTTTGTTATAGATAAGGGAAGCAGGATATTTTCTTTTACGGTTAAAGTATCCAGTAAATTATAGTCTTGAAAAATAAAACCTAGATGATTTTTGCGAAATTCAGCAAGCTGCTTTTCTTTAAGCCCCGTGATTTCTTGTTGCTCAATCTTAATGGTACCGCTTGTTACCTTGTCAATCGAGGAGAGCACATTAAGCAAGGTAGTTTTTCCTGAACCAGACGCACCCATAATGCTGACAAATTCCCCCTTTTCTATGTTGATATCAAGCCCTTTTAATACTTCCTGTTTATTGAACTTGTTGCCATAGCTTTTATGAATTTTATTAGCTTCTAATATAATCATTTCTGACACACTCCTTTAATTGATACGTATATTATAAAAAAGGAATAAGAAAACATCCTTCGATTGGGAGAACAAATAAAGAAAGCATGTGACATTTTTGTCACATGCCTGTCATTTTATATGTTTGCCTTGCTGTTAAGGCAGACAAAATCATTTTCTTTCGGAAAGGTTAAGAGAAAGGCAGTTCCCTTATTTAGCATGGATTCAACTTCAATAGTAATAAGAAGACCGTCTGCTACTTTTTTGCTTAAATATAATCCCATGCCTGTTGCATGATTGTTTACATGATTTGTTGTGGAGGTAAAGCTTTTATCAAAAATTCGTGGCAAATCCTTTGCATCGATGCCAACCCCACTATCCTTTATCTGCAAAATAGTGTTTTCCCCATTGTGATAGCTGCTTATTGTAATATCCGCTGCTTCGCTGTATTTTACAGCATTAGATAAAAGCTGACGTATAATAAAGGCGAGCCACTTGCTGTCACTAAGGGCTTCTTTTGTTTTCAACTCTATATCAAATCCTAAGCCCTTTTGAATGCACCATGCTTGCAATGTTTTAATTTCATCGAAAATAATCTCTTCTACATTTGTTTTTTCTATATATAAGTCGTTTTGCATAAAAGGAATTCTTTTTTGATAAAGCTGCTGATCGAGTAATAAATGAATTCGCAGCCACTCATAGGTCAATTGTGCTTTTATTGGTTCATTATCCAAACGGTCAATAATTAAATGCATGGCAGTTAATGGTGTTTTCACTTCATGAATCCAGGCTAGCAGTTCATCCTTTTCCTGTTCTAATAGGATGGAGTTTTGTTGTGCTTCTTTCTTTAGCAACTCTGTTTGATTCATCATGCTTTCTTCGACAATTTTTTCAAAAGGACTTTCTGGAATGGCGATGCTTGTTATATCTAGATTATTTTCTCGTTCTGCTAGACTTTTATAAAAGACGGTTTCTTTATGATAGCGGAAAATGAAAAAGACAATGAAAAAAAGCAAGGCTAAAAAAGAGATATACAGCATGGAATGAAAAGAAATGCTAGAATCCATGCTTGCAATAAAAAGGCTTAGGATTTGTAAAAATAAAATAAACAAGATCCAGCTTCTTTTTTCGGCAAGAAATGTTTTAATCATAATGCTTCCTCTTCTATAGCGATATAGCCTTGACCGACTTTAGTTTCAATAAATCTGCCAAGACCGATTTCATCCAGTCTTTTTCGGAGACGGTTGACATTGACTGTTAATGTATTATCGCTGATAAACCGTTTGTCATTCCATAAACTGTTGATTAAATGATCACGGCTGACAATTTTATTTTTTTGATCAATCAGCTGTTTTAGAATGAAAATTTCATTTTTGGTTAATTCAATCGCAGCACCTGAGTAACTGATCACCATATTTTTTTCATAATCGATTGTTGCACCACACCATGTTTTTAATTCATTTGTTTCCATATTATAATTGTAAACTCGGCGCAGAATTGCTTGGATTTTAGCGATTAATACCTCAAAATGAAAAGGTTTTTGCACAAAATCATCTGCGCCAAGCTGCATGCTCATCACCATATCTGTTGGGTGATCCCTTGATGATAAAAAAATAATCGGCACCTTGGAATGGCTGCGGATCATGCGGCACCAATGAAAGCCATCATATTTTGGCAGCTGTATATCAATAATAACCAAATCTGGTTTTATTTCAGTGAAATCCTGCATAACAGCATGAAAATCTGTGATGCCAAATACTTCATAAGACCACTGATTTAACCGCTCTTTAATCTCTTGGAATAATGTTTTATCATCTTCAATTAATAATAGTTTAAACATAATTACCACCACATCTTTTTTGTTTATCTACTAAGAGTGTAACGAAAAAAGGAAGAGGATGCTAGATAAATGGAAAAAAACGGCTGTTTTTTTAGTGAAAAGCAAAACTATTGCACTTTTTTAATACCTGGTGTTAATATCAGGTTATTATGCTAGATGTTAAAAAACAAAGGAGCTGAAATAGTATGATTTCGAAGGCAAGAATTACTGCGATTGGAAGTTATGTACCGGAATCAGTCTTAACCAATGAAACATTAGAAAAAATGGTTGATACAAATGATGAATGGATTGTACAAAGAACGGGGATAAAGGAAAGAAGAGTAGCAGGGGAACAGGAATATGCTTCTACTTTGGCGTTTCATGCAATTGAGGGCATGATGGACAAATACAATGTAAAAGTAGACGATGTAGACTGTATTATTGTTGCTACAACAACATCTGATTATGGTTTTCCGGGGGTGGCATCTCAAATTCAAGCATATTTTCAAATCATGAGCACGGCAGCCTTTGATTTAAATGCAACTTGTGCTGGGTTTACATATGGATTGCATCTGGCAAATAGCTTAATTACTGCCGGTGCCCATAAAAAAATTCTTGTTGTAGCATCGGAAACGTTAACCAAAGTAACCGATTATACGGATCGCTCTACATGCATCTTATTTGGAGATGGTGCTGGTGCGATGTTAGTAGAATATGACGATAAAAATCCGAGCTTTTTAGCATGTCATATGGGAACAGATGGCCAAGGAGGAATAAATGTATATCGAAGTACATTTGCTGATACGATGTTTCACACACCTTTAACATCTAGCGGAAAAATTGTCCAGAATGGTAGAGAAGTATATAAATGGGCGGTTCGCACACTTCCAGTTGGAATAAAGGAATTATGGAAAAAGGCAGGATTAAATAAAGAGAAAGTAGATTGGTTTATTCCCCATAGTGCCAATTTACGAATGGTGGAATCAATCTGTGAAAAAGCAGAGATTGCAGTGGAAAAAACATTAACAAGCATGGAGTATTATGGAAATACCTCTGCTGCTTCTATTCCATTGGCGTTAAATTTAGGGATAGAAGAAGGAAAAGTAAGAAACGGAGAGAACCTGCTTTTGTACGGATTTGGAGGAGGACTTACTCATTTAGGAATAATTATAAGATGGAATATTTGAGGCATTGTCGATTGACTTATTGATCTAAGTTTGAAGCAGGTAGCAGTCAGAATACACGAAGACTCCCGCGGGAATGCGAGAAAGACGAGACCTCGCAGGAAAGCGAAGTGTATGTATTCTGACTGCGGATTAATTGAGAGTGTAAGAAATCCTCTTTATAGGGTAGCCTTACTTTTTATCTGCTACCATCACAACAACAGAACCAATTAATTTTTTGTCTACATAAGAATCAATCTGCCATTTTCCAGCAGTCATTAAACGGAAGGCCGAATTATATTTTAAAACAGAATCACTATCTGGCGGCTGTGGATCATCACGATCCAGTGCTTTTATTTTCCCAGTAGATAAAAATAATTTTTTCTCCGATTTTTCATTTTGGGCATATAACTCTACTGTTTTTCCTAGTAATGGATCTTTTTCATCCTCTTTTCCCACCCAGAATAACCAAGTATATGTATTTTCTTTTCCAGTTAAAATAGGTTTATCAGCAAGTAATCCAAAGTCACTCAATTCTCCTACTAATTCGTACGTTTTATCTGAATCTGTCCAACTGCTATCAATAGGATTTGGAAGGTAATTCGTTCCTTTATTTGCTTCCTTATTAGAACAGCCTGTACTGCTTAGCAGAATGAAAATAGTACATAATCCAAGCATGATTTTTTTCAAGATTATTCCCCCTTTTTTCTATAGTAATTATTTTACATTAGTTTTTAATGAAAATGTGCTTAAAGTAATATATTGTAAAAAAATGATGCGTTCTGAACCAAGTGAAAAAGAAATAGGCCGGATCTTGGCAACAAAAAGGAAAATATAATTACAATGGCTTGACGAAAATGTTTTCAAGGGTATATAGTGTGTAAGTAGTTAAAGTGCGTGTTCAAAAAGGAGGATAAAAAGGACCGAGAAGTTCGAGGCGGTTTAGCTTTGAGCATCGGAACGTATGGTGTTAATACGTGAGAAGCGGAAAAGCAAACCAACGAAGAAATTCGACGTGTCATTTTTACCGGACTTTTTGAACAACCTCTTAAAGATGATAGGTCGAATTAAATAGTTGTTTTCTGTTAAGTGAGGCTCCTGTATAGAGATACGCTGCTGCCCAAAAATGTCCAAAGACGCCAATGGGTCAACAGGAAAAATCGGATTAAGGTTTTTCTTAATGTAGCTGGATATATTCCTATGCTATACAGTGCTAAAACAAAACGAGGGAAGACATGAATGCAATGTAGATGTACGGATATTGCTGTTAATGGCTTCTTTCAATAGAGAGAGGTTTTTTTGTTTAGAAAAGAACAGATATAGAAAGTTGGATTACTGTCTAGATTTAGCGTCTAGCCCCTGTGAGTATAATCTTTTGATTCTTAAAGTAAAAAATACTTTGAAAGAAAGGGAAAGAGAACATTTACTTCGTGACTGAGCAAGACGCTTGCGCTTATATAAAATGGAGGTGGGAAAGAATGGGAGCGGATGATCCAAATTCGATACAGAAACAAAAAGATAAAAGGAATGAGGAAATAAAGATTCCTCCCGTTCTTCTTAATACCTATCATTTATTGTAAAAGAACGGGAGTCAAAAGTATTCTTTATTGCCTCTAATCGAACTGGAGAGGTGAAGAACATGATTAAGACATATTTATATACAAAAACAAATGAGGAAGTAAAAAATAAAATAGATTTAGCGGATATAAAAGAGCATATGAAAGTAGGCAATGAAAAAGAAAACCTGTTGTGGATCGATCTTTATGATACAACAAAGGAAGAGCTGCAAAAAATCGCAGAAATATTTGATTTTCATCCACTCGCAATAGAAGACTGTTTGCAGCATACACTTCGATCAAAGGTTGATCGTTATGATGGGTATACTTTTTTTATCTTTAATTCCGTTAATTATAATGAAGAAAATGATGTGGAAATCACCACACAGGAATTAAATGTCTTTTTAGGAGAAAATTATATCGTTACCGTTCATCCGAAGCGAATCAAAGCGATAGGGAAAGTGGTCGATACCATCCGCCACAGTAAAACAAAAATGAACCAAGGCGCCGATTATTTTCTATATTGCATAATAGATGAAATTGTGGATGAATATTTTCCTATCTTGAATCGAATTTCAGAACGAATTGATGAATTAGAAGACGAAATGTATATCAATCCTGCAAAAGAAATTTCGGAAGAATTTCTAGCGCTTAAACGAACGATTGTTATATTTAGAAGAGTTATTCAGCCGAAAAAGAGAATCTTTGCGTCTGTTGGAAATCGCTACTTATTTAAAGTACAAGAAGAAAATATCCCTTATTTTATGGATTTGGTCGACCATTTAGAACGAATTGCCGATTCACTTGAAGTATATCGTGATTTAGTATCTGGTGCGATGGACACGTATTTTTCCATCGTTTCTGCAAGAACGAATTCTTCGATGCAGCGATTGACGATGATTACGGTTCTAACAGCAGTTATTGCAGCTATTACAGGTTTTTTTGGCATGAATATTCCGCTGCCATTTCAAGATAAACCAATTATGACTATCGTTGTCCTTGTTTTGCTTATTTTAATTCCTATCCTAAGCTGGAAGTCAGCAAAGAAAAGAGATTATTTATAATTCCTTGAAAAAAGAGCCTTGCTTGGCTCTTTTTTTATTCTTGCAAAAGAAAGAATAAAAGTAAAAGCACTGGCGCCCCCGTGCTTTTTTAAGAGAACAGTTTATCCTCAGTTAAAAGGAATAAACCACTCTTTTCGGCAAAGAAGTGTTTAATAGTTTATTATTTAATTAACTTGTTTTTAAATAGTAAGATGAATATTGGAGGAGAAAATACATGTCAGGTATTAAAAGAATAGCTATTGTTGGACTTGGAGCAATTGGTTCTGTGTATGGAGATATGCTTCAGAAAACAGGAGGTTTCCAAGTATATGCGATTGTCGATGAACAAAGGAAAAACCGGTATAAACAAAACGGCATATATGTTAATAATGAGCCAGTTTCGTTTACATATATAACACCAGAACAAGAGGTGGAAGCGGCAGATTTAATTATTATAGCGGTTAAATATGGCCAATTAGGAGAAGCGATTGCTTCCATTAAACAGCATGTAGGGGAGCATACAATCATTCTCTCTTTACTTAACGGAATCACAAGTGAAGAAGAACTGGCTGCAGCATATGGAAGGGAAAAGATCCTGTATGCTATGTGCAATGGCATTGATTCTACAAGAGACGGACATTCTATTTTTTGTTCCAATCCAGGTAAAATATCGTTTGGAGAGAAGAAAAACAAGCATATAACAGAAAGGGTGCAAAAGGTAAAAGCTTGTTTTGAACAAGGAGCAATTCCAGTAGAAGTGCCAGAAGATATGGAACGAACATTATGGTATAAATTTATGATTAATGTTGGGATGAATCAAGTTTCTGCGGTTACCAGGGCACCCTATGGTTTTTTTCAAGAGTCTGGTTATGCAAGGGATTTAGCGATGGACGCGATGAAAGAGGTTATCAATCTTGCAAAAGCACAATCAATTGATCTACAAGAAAAAGACATGGAAGCTTTTTTTGAGCATATTTTAAGTAAAGTGAGCAAAGATGGGAAAACTTCCATGCTTCAAGATATAGAAGCTAAACGATTAACAGAGGTTGCTATGTTTTCAGAGAAAGTAATAGACTATGGAAAACAACTACATATTGATACGCCCATTAATCAAACACTTTATTCTATTATTCGGACGATAGAAGCTGCTTATTAGTAGGACAAGCTAGTTAAAAGCTTTGTACATTGGTTTGTACAAGCTTTTTTTTGTTGGAAAATCATAAAAAATTCAATTATTTTTTAATAAAAGAAAATATAATCAACGTTACTAACATCTAAAATATGTTATTATTCTATTGACATTATTAAGAAGGAAGGTGGAATTTCTGAAACATTTGCAACAACTGCCTCTGCGCTTAAAGGTTTTTTTGCATTTAGCAGACGCTGTACTGATTACGGATAGTAATCACACGATAGTAGAAGTGAATCAAGAATATGAAAGAATAACAGGGTATGATAGAAATGCTGTTATCGGTTTAAATGCTGGATTTTTAAAATCATCGCTAACCCCTTCGTCTACTTATACTTCTTTAGAAAACGCATTAAATGAATGTAAGCCATGGTCAGGAGTACTTTTAAATAAAAAGAAATGTGGGGGTCTTTGGCATGCTTCATTGACTATTACGCCAATGCGTGAGAAAGAGGAAATCTATTATATTGGCACGTTTCGAGAATTAGAGCAATTAAAGCAAGGAGTTTATATTCCTGAAAGTGAAAAAATAAGCACGGAAAGAGAATTATTGCGAGTATTGGCTATTTCTTGTGAAATTCGCGATCCAGGGATTGAGCAGCATTTATTAAATGTTCAGCGATTAACGGAACAATTAGTAGCCTCGTTTTCTACTAAAAACAACCAGTGCCTCTCTTTACCATATTTATATCAAATCATCCACGCTAGTATTCTCCATGATATAGGAAAAGCGGGTATCCCAGAAGGAATTTTATATAGACCCGGACCATTAACAGAGTACGAAAGAAAAATTATCGAAATGCATCCTTTGATAGGAATGGATATACTAAGCAAAATATCAACAGGCTTGCATCTTGAATTTATAAAAAGTCTAAAAGTAGCTGAAAATATTATAAAATACCATCATGAAAGGTGGGACGGAACTGGATATCCGTATCGTTTAGAAGGCGAGAATATTCCCTTTGAGGCAAGAGTGGTTGCCATTGTGGATGTATTTGATGCTCTAGTCTCAAGAAGGGCATATAAAGATTCTTGGACGGTGGAACAATCTTTAGCATTTATCAAATCACAAAGAGGAAAACAGTTTGATCCGATGCTAGTAGATGCTTTCATAGAATTGTTTTAAACACAAAAGATAGATTGTTAAAGAAGCAAAGAAGCAAAGAAGCAGTCTATCTTTATAGTTAAATGGTTTACCTCTTATATACTGCTGTTTAATTTACTATGTCCTTTTAACGATTTTTATGTTTCTTAAAAATTTCTAGCTTCTTATAGAAATCTTATGACCGTACATAACAATAATTACTTTGGGGATTTTGATAAAAGAACAAGACTAAAGAATGGCAATAGAAAAAGCCAAAAGTTAAAATAATTTAATCTTAAACTGTATTAAAAAAATCTCGCTGATATCCGTTATTTTAAAACGTACTGATGCAAAAAAGATGAGGTAATTAAAGACTCCTACACATAATATAGGAAAATGTAAACTATAGATGACAATAAGCACATTCCTTTCAGCCAACTAAAGGTACCGGGAAGTCAGGTAAGTTGAACTTTAATATAATGGAAAATGAATAGAAAATGGGAGTATGCGCTAGGTTTTCCGAGGCTTACTGCTCGCTTTCCATGGGGCGAGCGGTGAGCCTCCTCGTCGCAGCTCCTGCGGGGTCCCACCTGTCTCGCAATTCCCATAGGAGTCGAGCAGACGCCATTCCAAACATTAATTTTCAATATATTACAATTTATGGAATCTTAGTTGATGACATTGGCAGAAGCGAAATTGGGGCTTCTCCTCCACCTGACTAGACCAACCTGCGAGAGGTAGAGATTTTCATCATTTAAACAGGAAGATAAAAAAATTCCTATAGAAAGATGCGCGATTAAGGGGAAGTAACAGACTATGTACGAATATCATCATATTCGGATGAGTACACAGTAATATTTTTTGCCAGAATGGATGAATCACCATCATACATATGAAAGGTTAAAGAAGCTTGGATATGTTCAAATCTTGTTAGTAAATCATCAGCAGCAGAAAATTCTGTAGACCAATGGATTTTTGGAATCGCAATAATAAACCGGTCATTTGCGGTTTTAAACATATAAAGTTTCGTGTCTTTATTGCCTGTTTGCGTAATATCTTCTAATAATGAAATCATCCTTCCACCTCCGATTACAACTATTATTATACCTTATAAAAAAGTAATTATTTGTACTAGAGGAAAATTTAAACAAAACGTAATGCTAAGTAGGACTTTGTAATAGATTAGTTATGTAGTATGTTACTTAAGTCCTAAAATAGAAAGGATTTATTCCTTGTTGAACGTTGAATAAAGATAACTGCCTATAAATAAAAATGACTTATAGAGCAGATTCATTCTGTGAAAAAAAGGGTATTATAAAGGAGAAAAAATGGAGGGAAAAGTGAGGTGTCTTTTTTTGTAAAAAGACCATATACATATATGAAAAAGGTGATATCTTATTAAAAAATATTGGAGATTGTTTACGTTTGTTGGTTCTGTATTCATCATTTGCTTTCTTTTTTTTGATACAGAGATATTTCAGTCTATTCAAAAGGGGGAAATTCAAACCGTTTCGTCCTTTTTGAAAGAAAACTATTATTATGCGCTTATTTTTAGTTTATTTCTGATGATCATTCAAAATAGCTTTACCATTATTCCACTGCTTGTTGTGATATCAATAAATTATTATTCTTTTGGATTTTTATACGGATTTATCTGGAGTTGGATATCAAGTATACTTGCAGCAATCGTTATATTTTTAGCGGTGCGATATTGGCTCAAAGATATTTCTTTACCAAAAAAATATGCGGATTTACTAGAGAAAATAGAAAGCAAAGGAATATATTATGTTATATATGGTAGAATATTCCCGTTTTTTCCAACAAGTATTTTAAATATTATGGCGGGAACTAGTACGGTTCCTTTAAAAACGTTTGTACTCGGAACGGCTATCGGAAACTTCTTCTATTTTTTTGTTCTGGCCTTAATTCCATTAGGATTTTTGTCAAGTGATATACATCCAGCTATTCTTTTCCTGCTTATTTTATGTGCCATTACCTTGTTATATTCTATTAAAAAAAAGAAACTAGGTTTAATCAATCACATTAAAAAGATAAGACAAAGATTTTAATAGAAAAGAGACAGAATCAGGATAATAATAGGATTCGGCTTTTTTTTGTTTTTTTAAGAATATTAAAATAATTGAAACTTTATCTAATTT